>NZ_JAHHPN010000954.1:0-11756 GCF_024606325.1 Endozoicomonas sp. ONNA1 | reverse complement strand
GTCGACACCAATACTTTTTAGTTTTCTGATCGCATCATTAACCTGATAGAAGAAGCGGAAGAACGCCGTGCACCGGTAGCCAGAATGGTTGATGCATTCAGTGCCTGGTACACCCCAGTGGTCATGGGGCTGGCAGCTCTGGTGATGATCATCCCTCCTCTGTTTACCGGCGCAGTCTGGACACACTGGGCCTATAAAGCCCTGACTCTGCTGTTGATTGCCTGCCCCTGTGCGCTGGTCGTATCCATTCCAGCCGCAGTCACGTCGGCACTGACTTCTGCTGCGCGCTCTGGTGCGCTGATTAAAGGTGGTGCAGCTCTGGAACAACTGAGAAATATAAGGATGCTGGCTTTTGATAAAACCGGCACCCTCACTGAGGGTAAACCCCGGGTTACCCGGGTGGTTGGCATCAGCGAGCAGGAATATAAAGTACTCTCTCTGGCAGGCTCTGTAGAAATGGGCTCCAGCCATCCTTTGGCTACTGCCATTATTGATGAAAGCAAAAGCAGGAATCTTACGATTTCAGAAGCCACTGATATTCAGGTTTTAACCGGCCGTGGGGTTCAGGGCACTGTCTCGGGGCGAGACATAAAAGTAGTGGCTCCCCGTTATATTGATGACAAAGATCTTGGTGTAAACAAATCCATCATCGAGTCCATGGAATCAGAAGGTGACACAGTAGTCGTGGTTCAAGACGGAGCAACCATTCTGGGGCTTATTGGCTTAGCCGACACTTTGCGTGATGACGCTGTTGAAGCGATCAGAAAACTAAAAAGTATTGGTGTCGACAGTATCATAATGACCGGCGACAACCGACGTGCAGCTGCCGCTCTTGCTGGAAAACTGGACATAGACTACCAGGCAGAGTTATTACCAGAAGATAAAGTTAAAGCAGTGCGAGCAATTCAGGCTCAACATAGTGGCGCTGTCGCCATGGTAGGCGATGGCATCAATGATGCCCCCGCCCTGAAAACCGCTGAGTTGGGCATTGCTATGGGACGAGGCAGTGACGTGGCTCTGGAAACCGCCGATGCAGCACTGACCCACGAGCGGCTGATAGAACTGCCCCGTATGATTCAGTTGTCAAAGAGAACAGCAAGCATTACCCGTCAGAATATAGCCCTGGCACTGGGCGTAAATACTCTGTTTCTGTTGACCACCCTGTTTGGTATAACGGGGTTGATGGCCGCTGTGCTTTCGGATGCGGGTGGTACGGTTTTGGTGACTTTGAATGCTCTGAGGCTTATGAGGCAAAAATGAAGACGATTGAATGATCCACCATCATTTTCATAAAATTCAAACAAACCTGTAACATTACTGAAATATTCCCCCCCTATTCTTGCACCCATCAAATTTTGAGGTAACAGAAAAATATTTTGCACAACCCACTGACAGATAACGGCGCGGCAAAAGATTTTTCTTGGTAAACGCAAGTACACTCCAAGCGAGTTTCTCGGGGAGAATAGAAGTGAAGTTACTGAAGTCTATTGTAATGTCCTCCATGCTGGCTGCAGCGCCTTTCTCTGCATCTGCCAAGACAGAAGTCATCAACGGTGCGGGAGCCAGTTTCCCTCATCCAATCTATGCCAAGTGGGCTGAGGAATACCAGAAAGAAACCGGTATTCGCATCAACTACCAGGCCATTGGTTCCGGCGGTGGTATCCGTCAGATCACTGCCAAAACCGTCGACTTTGGCGCCAGCGACGCCCCTCTGAATGAAGAGCGACTGGATAAAGAAGAAATGATCCAGTTCCCAATGGTGATGGGCGCTATTGTGCCAGTGATCAACGTTCCCGGCATTGAGTCCGGTGCTCTGAAGCTGACCGGTGAAGTCCTGGCAGACATCTACTTGGGCAAAATCAAGAAGTGGAATGATGAACGCATCACTGCTCTGAACCCGGATCTCGAGATTCCTAATCAGGCTATTTACGTCGTTCATCGTTCTGATGGTTCCGGTACCACTTACAACTTCACTGACTACCTGAGCCAGATCAGCCCGGAGTGGAGTGAGAAGATTGGCAGGAACACCGACATCACCTGGCCCAAGGAAGCAACCACTATCGGTGGTAACGGTAACGCCGGTGTCGCCAACTTCGTAGGCCGTACCCGTGGCGCTATCGGTTATGTTGAATATGCTTTCGCAAAACAAAACGACCTGACCTATACCCAGCTGGCCAGTGCTGATGGCAAGTTCCTGCAGCCAAGCATGGAGACCTTCCAGGCTGCCGCTGCCAATGCCGACTGGGAAAATGCTCCAGGCTTCGAGCTGCTGCTGAACAACCAGCCTGGTGCTGATTCCTGGCCTATGACCGCAGCGACCTTCATCCTGATGCACAAGGATCAGGTTAACGCTGAGAAAGCTGAGCAGATCATCGACTTTTTCGAGTGGAGCTACGAGAACGGCGGTGAACTCGCGGAAGACCTGGACTACATCCCAATGCCTGCAAGCGTAGTTAACATGGTAGAGAATGTCTGGAAAGAAGACTTGACCAGCAACGGACAAACCATTATCAAGTAACCGGTTATTCTAGCCTTTCTTAAACAGGAAACGAACGACAGCTGATCAGCATAGTGCTGGTCAGCTGTCTTGTTGTTGCTTATGCTTTTAACTGCGATGCCTAGCGCTATAAAGGGTGACTCAATCTTCTACAGACTGAGCTTCACCAGCGCCATTCTGATTTTTCTGGTGTTGATCGGGATTATCCTTTCCCTGATTGACGGCGGTTGGCTGGCTCTCTCCGAGTTTGGCCCCGGCTTTGTATTTCGAAATGTCTGGGACCCGGTAAACAGTGAGTTTGGGGCTGCCTCAGCCATTTACGGCACTCTGGTTTCTTCGCTTATTGCCATTGTGATTGCCATTCCTGTTGGGCTGGGCACGGCGATCTTCCTGGCCGAGCTGGCTCCGGACTGGATCAGTCGCCCCGTTAGTATGGCCATTGAGCTGCTGGCCGCTGTACCCAGTATTATTTACGGTATGTGGGGCCTGTTTGTCTTCGCGCCCTGGTTCTCAGAAGGCTTTCAATTCTGGGCACTGGAAAACTTGGTTGGCCTGCCTTTAATCGGCCACTGGTTTGACGGCCCTCCCATCGGCATCGGCCTGATGACGGCAGGCATCATTCTGTCATTCATGATTTTGCCCATTATTACGGCTTTGACCCGTGACGCCCTGAAAACCATTCCCAATGTGGTCAGGGAAGCGGCTTACGGTGTCGGCGCAACGCCCTATGAAGTCATTACCCGTGTACTGTTGCCAAGCATCAAGAATGCTGCAGTGGGCGCCGGAATCCTTGGTCTGGGTCGTGCCTTGGGCGAAACCATGGCGGTTGCTTTTGTCATAGGCGGCGCCAACCGTATAGAGACTTCGCTGTTCATGCCAGCAAGCTCTATTTCTTCTACGATTGCCCAGCAGTTCAACGAAGCGACTAATGAGATGCACATCTCAGCTCTGATCAGCCTGGGTCTCGTACTGTTTGTACTGACCTTTATTGTGATGGGTGCTGCCCGTCTGCTGTTGAGGAAGCGATAATGCCAGTCAGGAAACTCAAGAACTACGCTTTCATCGGCTTCTGCACTTTCTGTGCACTGTTTGGTCTGGTGGTTCTGGCCAGCGTACTGTACAGTCTGGTCGGAAAAGGTGTTTCCGGCATGGGTCTGCATGTCTTCACCGAACTGACTCCGGGACCCGGTAGCCACGGAGGCCTGAAAAACGCCATTATCGGCAGCTTGATTCTGACCGCTCTGGGTATTCTGATTGCCGCACCTCTGGGAGTAATGGCCGGAACCTGGTTGTCTGAATCTGACAAGAGCTCAAAAATTGCCGAAGCACTGCGCTTTCTCAACGGTATGTTGATGAGTGCACCTTCCATTCTGGTGGGCCTTTTTGTCTACAAGGTTGTGGTAGTCACCACCGGCTCCTTTTCTGGTTGGGCGGGTGCCATTGCACTGGCTATACTGGCACTGCCCATTATCGTCAGCACCACGGAAGAAATGCTTCGTCTGGTTCCCACCACCCTGAAAGAAGCGGGTAGCGGACTGGGCGCTCCGCGCTGGAGAGTCATTACCCAGCTATGCTATCGGGCAGCAGGCCCCGGTATTATTACCGGTATTCTGTTGTCTGTGGCCAGAATTACCGGTGAAACTGCTCCCCTGTTGTTTACCGCCCTGAACAGTAATTTTATGAGCACCGAGCTGGACAAGCCTATGGCTAACCTACCGGTGACCATTTATCAGTATGCCATGAGCCCTTTTGAATCCTGGAATGAACTGGCCTGGGCTGGCGCTCTGCTGATTACCGTATTTATTCTGATTATCAATATTCTGTCCACTGCTTTACCGCGTTGGATCAAAGCTCGAAAGGCAGCCAAATGAACATGAACATTGCTACTGCTCCTGCGGCTACAGAAAGCCTGAGTCAAATCAAGACAGAAACCGGCCTGACCGACGACCTTCTGCAGCCAAGAATGGAAATAAACGACCTCAGTTTCTTTTACAGCAAAGGTTCTGAGCCAGCCCTGAAGAACATCAACATGCCGATTTACAACAACAAGGTAACGGCTCTGATTGGTCCTTCCGGCTGTGGTAAATCGACTCTGCTGCGTACCATGAATCGCATCTTCGACCTTTATGGCAGCCAGTCAGCTGAGGGTGAGATTCTGCTGGATAACGAAAATATCCTGCAACGTGGTGTGGACCTGAATGAATTGCGCTCCAAAGTTGGCATGGTTTTCCAGAAGCCAACGCCTTTCCCGATGTCTATCTACGACAACATTACCTACGGTCTGAAGATGAAAGGTGGACTGAGCAAGCCGGAAATGGCCATTCGTGTGAGAAAAGCCCTGAAGCGTGCTCATCTATGGAAAGAAGTGAAAGACAAGCTGAATGCCGATGCCAGCAGCCTGTCTGGTGGTCAGCAGCAGCGTCTGTGCATTGCCCGCACGATTGCCCTGGAACCGGAAGTAATTCTGATGGACGAACCCACATCGGCTCTGGACCCACTGGCCACCAGCGCCATTGAAGAGCTGATTACCGAACTGCGTCAGAAGTACACCATTGTGATCGTGACTCACAACATGCAGCAGGCCATGCGTATCTCTGATTACACCGGCTTTATGTATCTGGGTGAGCTGATTGAGTTTGATAAAACCGGCAAGATCTTCAAAGATGCTGACAATCAGAAGACCCGTGACTACATCGCGGGTGACTTCGGTTAAGCCTCAACTACATAGCTTCTGTCTGGCAATTTGCAGTAATAGGAGACGTGAGATAAAAACAGTCGCAGTAAGCAGTGTCGTACATTGAATGGACAGGCCGATGTTGAGCATTTACCTCCTCAACATCGGTGGATGCACGGTCAGCTCCAGTCAAGAATCACTTTGCCGGACTGGCCGGAACCCATGATTTCAAAACCTTTCTGAAAATCATCCACGGGCATCCGGTGAGTAATCACCGGGGAAATATCCAGACCGGACTGAAGCATGCTGGTCATCTTATACCAGGTTTCATACATCTCACGGCCATAGATACCCTTGATCACCAGACCCTTGAAGATTACCTGGTTCCAGTCAATGGTTGTATCGCTGGAAGGAATACCCAGCAGGGATACTTTGCCACCGTAGTTCATGCTTTCCAGCATCTGTTGGAAAGCACGACCATTACCTGACATTTCCAGACCTACGTCAAAGCCTTCTACCATGCCCAGTTCTGCCATCACCTCTTTCAGATCTTCAGTGGCAACATTCACAGCGCGGGTGGCCCCCATTTCACGGGCCAGATTCAGACGGTATTCGTTTACATCAGTAATGACGACGTTACGAGCACCCACGTGTTTGCAGATTGCAACAGCCATTATGCCGATAGGACCAGCACCGGTGATCAATACATCTTCACCCACCAGATCAAACGACAGAGCTGTGTGTACAGCGTTACCAAATGGATCGAAGATGGAGGCCAGATCATCACTGATGTCATCGGGAATCGGGAACGCATTGGTCGCTGGTATGCAGAGGTACTCTGCGAAAGCTCCGTCTCGATTGACACCCACACCGACAGTGAAATTACACAGGTGACGACGGCCTGCACGGCAGTTGCGGCAGTGACCGCAGGTAATATGACCTTCACCAGAGACACGCTGGCCTATTTCAAAACCACGCACGCCTTCGCCCATCTCCACGATTTCACCAATGAATTCGTGCCCTACGTGCATTCCAACAGGGATGGTATTTTGAGACCACTCATCCCAGTTGTAGATATGCATGTCGGTTCCGCAGATCGCCGTTTTGCGAATCTTGATCAGAACATCGTTATAGCCAGCTTCCGGCCTGGGCTTGTCGGCCAGCCAGATGCCTTTTTCCGCTTTCAGTTTTGCCAGGGTTTTCATGTCAGGTTCCTTTTAACTCTGCTCTGCAGGCTCTTTGGGCGGCTCTCAGGAGACTCTCTCTAGGAGGCTCTCTAGGAGATAATGCCCAGCTCACGACCTACTTTGGCAAAGGCTACAATGACTCGATCCATGTGTTCCTGATTATGAGCAGCCGACATCTGGGTACGAATTCGGGCTGCCCCCCTTGGAACAACCGGGAAGGAGAATCCTACTACATAGATTCCTTCTTTCAGCATTCGTTCCGCAAACTCAGCAGCCAGTGAGGCATCACCCAGCATGACCGGAATAATCGCATGCCCATTACCTGCCAGTGTAAAGCCCAGCTTTTCCATCTCGGTGCGGAAGTAATCCGAGTTATGGCGCAGCTTCTCACGTAGCTCACCACCGGACTCCAGCATATCCAGAACCTTGATAGAAGCACTGGCAATGGTTGGACTCAGGGTGTTGGAGAACAGGTAAGGACGGGAACGGTTACGCAACCAGTCGATAACTTCAGGGCTGCGGGCAGAGGTATAACCACCAGAAGCACCGCCCAGAGCCTTGCCCAGGGTACCGGTAATAATATCCACACGATCCATTACGCCACAGTATTCGTGGGTACCACGGCCATTTTCACCGACAAAACCTACGGCATGGGAATCATCCACCATCACCATGGCATCGTACCTGTCCGCAAGATCGCAGACACCTTTGAGGTTGGCAATAACGCCATCCATGGAGAATACACCGTCCGTTGCGATCAGCTTGTAACGGGCACCTGCTTCTGTCGCTTCTTTCAGTTTGGCTTCCAGATCTGCCATATCGTTGTTGGCGTAACGGAAACGCTTGGCCTTACACAAACGTACACCATCTATGATGCTGGCATGGTTGAGAGAATCACTGATAACGGCATCTTCCGGTCCCAGCAGGGTTTCAAAAAGACCGGCATTAGCGTCAAAACAGGAGGAATAGAGGATAGTGTCATTCATGCCCAGGAATTCGGAAATGCGTTTTTCCAATTCCTTGTGCACATTCTGGGTACCACAGATAAAACGTACGGAGGCCATACCGTAACCGTATTCATCCAGTGCCTGCCTGCCTGCTTCTATCAGCTCAGGGGAATTGGCCAACCCGAGATAGTTGTTGGCACAAAAATTAATGACCTCTTCACCGGTGTTAACAGTGATATCAGCCTGCTGCTGGGAGGTAATAACTCGCTCGCTTTTGTACAAACCTTCTTTTTTAAGGTCTTCCAGCTGCTCACGCAGTCCAGCGTAAAAGTCGGCTTTCATTTCGGCTCCAGAAATCAAAAAATATGAGGGACTGGCCGGGACAGGCAGTTCATGCGCTCTTCTCAGTCAGACTCTTAGGGGAGCAGTCCCGATTCAACCCCCAAACACATTACAGGCTGAACAAAGTACCAATAACCCCATTGTAGAAGACAGCAATATTGAATCAGGGGGTCGAGACTCTGTACCAGCATTTATACGTATTTCGCCCGGACCCTGATGGCTCTGGTTCAGAGTATCCATTAAACAGGGCTATGCCCATTGAATTTGGAGATGTTTATGAAAGATCAGACAGTGTTCAGGAGCCTGTGGGATTTAAGTCAGGAAAAGGGGCTATCGCAACCGGAGAATTGCGATAACCCGTCTCTGTCACAAAGACAGAGAATTGACGAGAGCCGACAGACTGTCTGACTCGTTGATATTGTGTAAAACCTCAACCTGCAGGTCTTTCAGCTCAGTCCTGGCCATCAGAACAACCAGTCCCGCCTGAAGCAGGGCTTCTGTTTTCTGAACCCAGTGTTGATCCTGCTGATCAACGATGACAGGCAATAGACCACGATCAAACAAGTGACGCTCTACTTTCTGCAGATAAGCTTCAGAACCGTCAACCAGAACCAGAGCTGACTCCTGACGCAGTCGATTTGCCCTGTCACTGGCCAGAACCTTATCAGCGGTATCACCCTCATTAGCAACAGATTCAACCATACCAGCAGCAACGGTTGCATTGCTTAAGCGATCAATAACAATAAAGGCACCGGTTTGACGATTATCTACATAACGATCAAAAACAACAGGCTGCGTGAGTGCCAGCTTGCACGAGCCTATCTCATTCAGTGCCAGTTCATCGGCATCCTGTTGTTTCAGAGTGTTAATATCCACTCTATAGTTAATACCCGTAAAACTTCCTGCCACTTTAGTGGTGGCAAATTTAATCAGATACTGACGTCCTGGCTTCATTGCCTGCTCTGCCATCCAGACAACACTGGCATTCAGGCGAGAAGAAACTGAAATATCATCCCGGGCGTGCACCAGCATGTCACCCCGGCTGATATCGATCTCGTCCTTCAGTGTCAGAGTGACAGCCTGACCGGCAAAACCTTTATCCAGATCACCGTCGTAGGTAACTACTCTTTCAACTGCACTTTCCAGTCCTGAAGGTAGCACCTTAACTCTGTCGCCAGGCTTCACTGCACCAGAAGCAATGGTTCCGGCATAACCACGAAAATCGAGATCGGGTCGGCTCACGTATTGAACCGGAAGACGGAAATCATCGAGGTTACGGTCATGGGCAACCTCTACACTTTCCATTACTTCCATCAGAGTCTGGCCTGTGTACCAGTCAGCTTTTTCACTGCGATAAACAACATTATCGCCATCCAGAGCCGATACCGGGACAAAACGAACATCGCCCAGGTTCAGTGACTCGGAGAAATCCAGGTACTGATTCCGAATCTCTTCAAAACGTTTCTGGCTGAAGTCCACCAGATCCATCTTGTTAATAGCTACTACCAGATGTTTGATACCCAGCAGGCTGGCAATATAGGTATGACGGCGAGTCTGTGTCAGTACTCCCTGACGGGCATCCACCAGAATAATGGCCAGATCACAGGTGGAAGCACCAGTCGCCATGTTCCGGGTGTACTGCTCGTGACCCGGAGTGTCGGCAATGATGTATTTCCTGTTTTCAGTGGAGAAGTAACGGTAGGCCACGTCAATGGTAATGCCTTGCTCGCGCTCAGCCTGAAGACCATCCACCAGCAGTGCCAGATCGACTTTTTCGCCCTGGGTTCCAACACGCTTGCTGTCGTTTTCAACGGAAGCCAGCTGATCTTCATAGATCATGCTGGTGTCATGTAAAAGTCGACCAATCAGTGTGCTCTTGCCATCGTCAACACTGCCACAGGTCAGAAAACGCAGAATTTCTTTCTGCTCATGCCGACGCAGGTATTCCTGAATATCAGACTCGATCAGATCAGATTGATGACTCATTAGAAATAACCTTCCTGCTTTTTCTTCTCCATAGAACCGGCACTGTCATGGTCAATAACACGGCCCTGACGTTCAGATGTTTTGGTGAGCAACATTTCCCGGATCACATCAGGCAGAGTGTCCGCTTCTGACTCAACGGCTCCCGTCAATGGATAACAGCCCAGGGTACGGAAGCGCACTTTCTTCATCACTGGCTTCTCGCCGGGTTCCAGAGGCATACGTTCGTCATCAACCATAATCAGATTGCCATCACGCTCTACCACCGGGCGTTCCTTAGACAGATAGAGTGGAACAATGGGAATATTCTCGCGATAGATATACTGCCAGATATCCAGCTCAGTCCAGTTGGACAGGGGGAAGACCCGAATGCTTTCACCCTTCTCTACTTCACTGTTGTAGATATTCCAGAGTTCCGGGCGCTGATTTTTGGGATCCCAGCGATGGTGCTTGTCCCGAAAAGAGTAAACCCGCTCTTTCGCTCGTGATTTCTCCTCATCACGACGAGCCCCACCAAATGCAGCATCAAAACCGTGCTTGTCCAAAGCCTGTTTCAAGGCCTGGGTTTTCATTATATCAGTGTGTTTAGCGCTACCGTGGGAAAAAGGGCCTACGCCCTGCTCAACACCGTCCTGGTTGATATGAACAATCAACTCAAGACCCAGGTCGTCGACCAACCTGTCACGGAACTGAATCATTTCCCTGAATTTCCACGTGGTATCTACATGCATGAGGGGAAAAGGCGGTTTACCCGGATAAAAGGCTTTCATTGCCAGATGCAACATGACCGCTGAATCTTTACCAATAGAGTAGAGCATAACCGGGTTATCAAACTCGGCAGCAACTTCCCTGATAATCTGGATGCTCTCTGCTTCGAGCTGCTTCAAATGGTTGAGGCGCTCTCCAGAAAGCTCGTTAGCACCTTCTTGAGTGCTCTCCTGAGTGGCTGTATCAGACATGAATGCTAGACCCGAAGCTGGCTAAAAATTGTTCTTAGCTCGAATACTAGCAGCACCATTGGAATATAAAACAAAAAAACTATACCAATAATTCATAACATTATATTAACCCCAAAACGCCGCCGGAAACGCAATAAGGTATCCATCTGCCTATTCAGCCTGAAAATCAAACGGGAGAATCGATATCGACAAAAGTATGTTCAATAGCCTGCTTTTCTTGCAACCATTCGCCCAGAGCCCTGACACCGTAGCGCTCAGTAGCGTGGTGTCCGGCGCTGATGTAGTGAATGCCATTTTCACGGGCAAAATGAACCGTCGATTCGGAGATTTCACCGCTCACAAAAGCATCTACCTTCAGATCCAGAGCCAGATCAATCATGCGCTGGGCAGCACCAGTACACCAGGCCAGAGTTTTGATCTCATGGTCACCGCCCGAAATCAGCAGAGGTTTACGACCCAGCTTTTCTTCAATCTGCTCCCCCAGAGCTTCCAGAGAAACGGGAGCCACAGGTGCTCCCCAGTTACCTACAGAGCGATTTTTTCCCGGCTCCATGCCACCCTCTGTCTTCCAGCAAAGGAGTTTGGCTAACTGGGCATTGTTACCCAACTCCTGATGCCCATCCAGCGGCAGGTGATAGCTGATTAAGCTGATGTTGTGCTTGAGAAGCGTTTCAATCCGGCGCTTCTTCATACCTACAATGGCAGAATCTTCCCCCTTCCAGAAGTAACCGTGATGAACCAAAATAGCGTTGGCGTTGAGTTCAATGGCCCTATCAATCAAGTCCTGACAGGCGGTTACACCGGTCACAAGATGTTTAACCTGATCGCTCCCTTCGACCTGTAGGCCGTTGGGGCAATAATCTTTGAACAGCCCTGGCTGAAGTTCATCATCCAGGATCTTCACCAGCTGTTTCAGGGTGATGCTCATTCTCCACTCCACTGTTTATTGAATCTGAGAGCCTTTGACGCCATGTTTATCGACCCGCTTTGCACAAGTTTCGGGGCTATCTATCAGCCAAGAAATACAGGTATATTAAGGAATTATACCGTTAAAAACGAGAAGTCCAGTAATACCAAGGGCTGTAGGGGAATACCAGCTCTCAAACCTAATGATTGCCTACATTTGCGCCTTCGTAAGCGTCACTTTCACTACCAAAGGCGCATAGG
>NZ_JAHHPN010000953.1:0-1735 GCF_024606325.1 Endozoicomonas sp. ONNA1 | reverse complement strand
GTCGCTGAGCACACTGTTCAAAACGGCATGTTTTGTTTCCTGGCTGCCATCGACTGCCAGTTGTGCCTGGGTGATGGCAAAGACCCGGCGAGCCACCGGCAGATCGTCTTCCATAACGGTGCCCTGGATGCGGGTGGTGTTGCCATTGCCGGGGATGATGATGCCACCGGCGCTGCCTGAAGAAGGTGGCGCATTGGTGTCGCTCCAGATGACAGTGGTGTTGTCGGTATTTGTCCAGACTAGATCGTATTCCTGACTGTTTGACTGGCCCTTAATCTTCAGTGGTGCATTGACATCTTCAAAGTCAGAAGTCCAAACTACCCCTGTACTATTAGGGATTAGTGGTGGTGCGACAGGAGGACTATCCCAGTCATCAGTGATGACCAATTTTGAGATCAGCACTCCCTTTGCATTCCCGGTCGCTGTCGTATCTCCGCCCAGAATGACCTGGGTATATCGGTCAAAAATGCTGTACCTCCCGAATTTGGAGGATACGCTTTGGGCGACACCGTTATAGTAAATATTAACTGCATTACTACCACCTCCTGAATCTCCCTGAACCACTATTTCAACCAGTTCGTCCATTGGGATGGCGTTATCGCAGTATCCTCTCAGCACTAATGTACTGTCTCGGGTGCCGTACACTTTGATCTGGCTATTCTCACAGTAGATTCGGGTCTTATAGCGGGACGGGCTATTGTTGGAATCAGACAAGGTGGTCAGCAACGGGATGGTCTTGTCAGCATTGCTGCTGTCTATATAAATCAAAGCGTAGAAATAAAGCCTCCTGTTTGAGCCAAAATAAATACCTGCATTCTTGTCCGTAACGGGGCCTTCCAGCCGACCCAGAGTGTTCTCTTTAGCGAACCATATCCCTGCCATCAGTCAGCATCCCCCCGAATCTGCAATGTGAACTGGTCACTGGTTTCTGTGCCCTGCCCGGCCAGCACAGTTCGACAGATCCAAACTGGAGCCAGACAACCGTCTGTATCAAAACGAATAACATTGCCCACAGCCCATCCGGTTCCCCAACCCTCAGATTTGATGGTGAAGTAGGGTGTACCGGTTTCCGGATTAATGGGTGCAGCATCAGTAGCAGTCGTGGCCGTATCAATAATCCCGAGTTTCTCTTCCACAATCTGGAAGGCGCTACCGGACGTGAAAATAATCGCCCACTTGCCGAAGATGGCTCCCTTGTTGGTCACCACCAATGGATAGTTAATGGTGTTGTACTGGGCAGTGGTGTTATCACCGATGCGCTCATCGGTCCAGTTAGGATCGCCACCGTCCCAAACTTTCTGACTGAAGAAGTTGTGAACCCTGGCCTGCAAGTCACCATAAACCACAGCACTGCTGACTTGGGTTTCATTGGCTGGTAAGTTCCAGGGCACCGGAGCGATGATGGTGATCTCGCCATTTATCTGCACGTCGCTGGCCACGCTCATATGCTCGACCCGATCCTTGATGGTAAACGGCGCTGTCAGACTGTTGCTCTCTGCATCTTGTAGCAGGAGTGGATCGGCAAAGGTGACGGTGCCTGCTTCACGATCCGTCGTGTATTGGGCTGGATCGAGGGCCTGGCCCTGGCTGTCCTCCACAGTGATCTCTGCCTGATGATCACGGTTAAGAGTGACCAGTTGGCCCGCTGTAGGTGTGCCTGCGTCGGTGTTTTGGCGATGACTGATGACCACAATATCCCCCGGTCGATAAATCGGCACCTGGCCATCGGGTGGCA
>NZ_JAHHPN010000952.1:0-27197 GCF_024606325.1 Endozoicomonas sp. ONNA1 | reverse complement strand
GACCAATTTATTGCAACCGCAGTAGGACAGCCTTAAGTCCGACAGGCTGCTAGTTTTTGATAGAATTCTGGCTCATCAGCAATCATTGAAACATATGTACCTGGAAGTTACCGAGTGCGACGGAGGACAAATAGCTATCTATATATTCCATGACTTTTCGTCCCAGACCCTGACCTTGGTAACTCGGATCTACCGCAACGTCTACGATTTCGAAATTACATACTCCATCGCCAATAACACGCCCCATTGCAACTAATGTTTCACTGTCTCGAATTGAGATTCCATATAAAGTGTTTAGCGTCGACCACTTCATAAGCTGCGAGTTCCGGGCGGCTGGCTTTGATCTCCTTTCCTTTTACTGTCACTTTCGTGAAATCTCTGTCGGTGAGTTCAAAAAGCTTGTGGTTCCCACTATATAACCAAGGCTGTTCGGAAAATTCTCGAAACCATTTAGGCAGGATTTGCTTATTTTTGGTACCGACCCAGACTTGTTCTGAATTCAGTTGCAGGTAATGACCAAGTCCCTGGTGAGTCAGACTGCTAAGACCTGCAAGGTGTATTGGCAACTGTAACTGTTGAGTCAGGGCTTGTAATGCATCTGGCCAGTCAGGTTTAATCTCGCCACTGGGCTCTGGGCGATAGTAAACACCAGAGCTGAGCCTCTTCAGCCAGCCGCTCTTGGCATATTTTTGAGCCAGAGAATAGTCGATACCATTCTCCGTTAGCCATCGCTGAAGCACCAGAGAACTTGGAGAGGTGTGATTTATCAGCCAGTTTATTTTAGATGACATATTAATACCCAAGATGTTAATTTACACTCTATGCCAAATCTAATGGTTTGTATAAATGGAACATTAATACCAATGGTGTGAATTATTTACTATTGTAAACCTTGCTGTATTGTTCAATGTACTCCTCTAACCTTTTCTCAGCTACTGCTATGCCAAACTGTCGTCGATTACTTTTCCTAGCTTGATGTAGTTTAGGAGGCCGCACAGGTGATCACAATGTCTGGCTTTATTCTTTGTCGATGTTAGCACCTCGATAATCGTGCCGTTAATCAATGTTCCTTCTCAGAGAACAAGACTCATATCCATTAACCAAGTGTTCATAAGTTCCAGAAAAAGCTTTCGACTGATTTCGCGTTGTTTCTGGGTGAACTTGCTGTCTGAAAAAGAGAGTTGTTGTTCCACAGAAATTCTCCGGTGCGGCTTTCGCTGAGAGTATTGCGTATTAGTAGGTATTATTCGCAGGTTTTGTTGTCATTGTTTTGGCATTAGTATGTGAAAGTCGTATTTATATTTTATGGCTTTTGTCAGGGTAGAAGATGATAATAAAAATGATAAAAACTTCTTTTGTCGGAGTGGCATCGCTGACCACTGCCGTGTTTTCCAGTATGGCTATTGGCCATGGCTGGACTGAATTTCCTAAAGCAAGACAGACTATCTGTGCAGATGATGGGGGGTATTGGGGTAATCAGGATGGTTCCACGATTCCCAATATAGCTTGTCGTGCTGCGTTTTTGGAATCTGGGACGTACCCTTTTGTTCAGAAGAATGAGTTTGCTGCTAATGTCATTGATTATAATAATAACGCAGCTGTCAGGTCAGTTGTGACAGATGGTAATCTTTGCAGTGCTGGGTCTGCCGCTAAAGCGGGCATGGATATTCCTTCCTCAGAATGGCAGAAGACTGAATTGTCTGCCGGTACTCACACACTGAGATTCAGGGCAACTGCACCTCACAACCCCAGCTACTGGCGTATTTATCTGACCAAACCCGGCTTTGATTCTTCCTCACAACGGTTGCACTGGTCAGACCTCGAATTGATCAGCAGCCATGATGATCTGCCCGTAGTGAACGGGTATTTCGAGATGGATATCAACATTCCCGAAGGAAGAAGCGGTACCGGTATTCTTTATGTGCGTTGGCAGCGAGCTGATCCTGCGGGTGAAGGATTCTATAACTGTTCAGACATTACTTTCAGCGGTGGTGGAGTTACACCGCCTCCAACACCTTCGCCAGATCCAGATCCTATGCCTAAGTTGGTGAATGTTGGAACTTTTGTGAGCAACGGGCACGATATTGCTGAAGTAGGTGATACGGTCCGCTTCCGACTCTTTGACGGTACAGGTAAAGAAGTGACTGATGAGCAGATTGCAATTACCAGCAGCAATGCCGACTTTAACCTTTGGACCACAGAGTTGGCACTGAAGGTGAATGATCGCAATCGGGGTAAAGCCTTCATTGGTATCTGGCATCAGGACATGGATCATTTGATGTATGATGAAGGCAACTTGTTCAGCAATCGTATCTGGGCTCCGGACACCAAACACTCAGCATCCACTTCAGTCATAAAAGCGGATAACGCACCCACACCCCTTCCGACACCGGATTACGAATATAAGTATCCGGAAGGTAAAGGTACCTATCAGCCTGATACAGTTGTTCTTGGCACAGATGGCGGGGTCTATCAGTGCAAGCCTTTTCCGTACTCTGGTTGGTGTAATCAGTCTTCTTTGTATTACGCTCCGGGAACTGGTTTGCACTGGTCCGAGGCCTGGATGAAAAAGTAAGTCCGTTGATTCAGGTCAGGCTTTTGACTGACCTGTAGACGGTTTTGAGCGAATTAATAACTTTTCCAGCCATCTTATCTCCTGATGCTCTTTTAAGAATAAGTTTTATCGGCAAGAAGATAAGGAAACAGTTTAGCCTCCTTGAGTTGCTGAATACCTTGGTGCAGACTGCATTTCGGCAGCATAACGGCAGCGTTCCCACTCGGGAGCAAATGCTGTCTTTGCTGGCAGTGGCAGACAGCTATCTTGAAAAACACCGCCCCTAAGATAAGGCTGCAAAATGCGGCCTTATCTGTTGATGTCGCTTATTGCAAATCAAAGCGGTCATTTGTCATTACTTTGGTCCAGGCTTCAATGAAGTCTTTCACAAAGCGCTCTTTGGCATTGTCAAAGGCATAAACTTCAGCCACAGCCCTGAGCTCTGAACTAGAACCGAAAATCAAATCCACCGGTGTCGCCGAGTATTTCACCTCACCTGATTTACGATCAACACCTTCATAAACGCCTTCTGTATCTGCTTTAAGCCAGCGGGTAGACATGTCCAACAGATTGACGAAAAAGTCGTTGCTAAGAGTGCCTGGTTTATCCGTAAAAACTCCGTGAAGACTACCACCAGTATTGGCATTCAGAACACGTAAGCCACCCACCAGAACAGTCATTTCAGGCACTGTCAGGGCTAGTTGATCGGCTTTGTCCACCAGAGCTTCAGTAGGTGACCTGTAATAATTACTGGAATAGAAGTTACGGAAGCCATCTGCCTGCGGTTTCAGCAGGTTGAAGGAGTTTACGTCGGTTTGTGTCTGAGTCGCATCGCCACGACCAGGTACAAAGGGTACTGTTGCAATTACACCTGCGTCTTTTGCCGCTTTTTCCACTGCTGCGGCACCGCCTAGTACAATTAAATCTGCTAGTGAAATTTTCTTGCGAAAGCCGTCGAAATCATCTTTGACGACTTGCAGTTTTTCCAAGACTTTTTTTACTTCCGCAGGGTTATTCACTGCCCAGTCTTTTTGAGGTGCCAAAGCAATACGGGCACCATTGGCTCCACCACGCATGTCTGAATCACGATAGGAAGCTGCTGCCCCCCATGCAACGCGCACCAGTTCAGATACGCTTAAACCTGATTTCAAAATTTCTTTTTTCAGTTTCTTTACGTCATGTTCCGAAACCAATTTGTAGTCTGGCTTGTCAATGGGATCCTGCCAAATTAGGTCTTCTTTAGGGAAGTCGTCTCCCAGATAGTTATCACGAGGTCCCATATCCCGGTGAGTCAGCTTGTACCATGCCTTCGCAAATGCCAGACGGTACTCTTCGGGATCTTCTAGAAAGCGCTCAGCAATCTTGCGGTAAGCCGGATCTTCTTTGAGGGCGAGGTCAGCAGTGGTCATTACTGGAGGGTTGAATTTACCTTCTACATGGGCATCTGGCACCGCTTTGTGCAACGATTCATCAGTGGGAATCCACTGTTTTGCGCCTGCTGGACTGGTGCTGAGTTTCCAGTCAAACTGCAGTAAATTAGACAGATACAACGATGTCCAACGAGTGGGTAACTGGGTCCAAGCTCCTTCTAAACCACTGGTTACTGTATCTTCAGCGTGACCTTTACCACATTTGTTTTTCCAGCCAAAGCCTTGTTCCTCAATAGGTGCAGCACCTGGCTCAGGACCTACGCAATCTTTGGGTTTGTGAGCGCCGTGCATTTTACCAAAAGTATGCCCTCCTGCTATCAGAGCCAGAGTTTCTTCATCATTCATTGCCATGCGACCAAATGATTCGCGAATATTGATTGCCGATGCTTTTGGATCGGGTACACCGGCTGGACCTTCCGGATTGACATAAATCAGGCCCATATGAACCGCTGCCAGAGGCTTTTTAAGTTTACCGTTTTCACTGCGACGGTCACTTGCTAACATTTCGACTTCCGGGCCCCAGTAAACTAAATCCGGCTCCCAGTCATCATCACGACCGGCGGCATATCCGTAGGTTTTAAAACCCATATTTTCCAATGCGACATTACCCGCCAAAACAATCAAATCGCCCCAGGAAATGGCTTCGCCGTATTTTTGCTTAACGGGCCACAATAGGCGACGTGCTTTATCCAGGTTACCGTTGTCTGGCCAACTGTTTAGTGGATTAAAACGTTGTTGACCGCCACCTGCACCACCGCGCCCATCCAGTGTTCTGTAAGTGCCCGCTGCATGCCAGGTCATGCGGATGAAGAAAGGACCATAGTTGCCCCAGTCAGCAGGCCACCAATCTTGTGAATCAGTGAGTACTGAATCAATATCTTTTTTCAGTGCATCCATATCCAATGCTTTGAAGGCTTCCTTATAATTGAAACCTTCACCCAAAGGGTTTGAACGTGAGTCGTGATCACGCAGAGGGGTTAGATCCAGCTGATTAGGCCACCAGAACAAGTTAGATTTTGCTTGATTGGGTATTATTTTACCGACACCCACAGTGCCTCCAGGCTTGGTCATTTCCTGACTTAGTGCAGTTTGTGCAAAACTAAGGGCGACAATACCCGCCAGTGCAGAGACTTTAAAAAAATCACTTGGTTTCATGACGCATTTTCTCTTTTTTAGACACTTTTTATTAGACATTTCCTATCGAATGTAGATTAACAATTAGAGAATATTTTTATAATTGTTTGTTTCTATGATATTGATAGACAAATCCTTTGTTAGCTGCACCGGTTTGAAAATAGAAACATCTGGGCTTTAAAAAAGCCCGCGTTTTGGTCCTACATTAAGCGGAGGTATCTCTTAAACTTTGCCGACCATCTGCTATGTCGATTATTGACGAAATGACTGCCAGTCTAAAAAAACGGACGTTTTTTTAGACTGGTTCTCTATGAGAGCTAGCTTCCCTTCAAGCAGTAGAAAATATTTAATCTTTGTCGTTTAAGTCTTTATCGTCCACTTTTCTACATACTTTCTTTCTTGGTAAATCAGCGAGTTACCTTGTTTTGTTATGAAGATTGGCTAAGCACGGGTTAGCACCCCCTGTGTCAGGTTAGTTGTCGCTTCTTCTGATTTTTCCTACAAATCAGGGGGCGGTCAGAGAGGCTGGAGAGGTATGGTTTATCAGTCAGTCTATTTTAGATGACATATTAATACCCAAGATGTTAATTTATATTTTATGCCAAACAAATAGGGCCCTCATGACGGTGTGGTTTGGGGGGAGCTGGAGAAAGACCAGCTCTTACCCGATTTATGTGGCTGCATAATGTATGGTTGTTTTATAAATTTAATGGAATTGTTCATTATTATACCATTCCAGAAATTAAACTCATATTAGCTTCTTTTGAATAAGGGTTGTTTGAATTAAAACCTTCTTGTCCCGTAACCATCATAGAAGATGCACCATGAGCAATAATTCTTCTTAAAGGTGTTGCGACTTTAGCAGCTCTGTCTGCAAGGCTTTTTGCAGGAAGATTAATAGATGCTTCATTTTCTTTATTTACTATTAAATCTACATTTGTGGGAATTAGTGATAAGCCAAGCAGTTTTGGGTTTCCACTTTTTTTTCTATAAACACTCAAAACATTTTCTGAGCAACCAGTAGTTGCACCAAAAAAACCAGTTGCTAACGAAACTAAATCACCAGTTGAATACATATAGCACCCCCTCTATATGAAATCTATAATCTGTTAGCTGTTAATTATGCACAGATATAAATGGGTGTTAATTAGACAAAAGTATTATTTCTTGATTTTGATATTCTTTAGCCACATAACGAATTAAATGGGCTCCTCTCATTCCCGGTAATCAATGCCACATTGGTAGCTATTGATACCGACTAAACAGTAACAAGCCATGAATTTACTTATGACTTCATGGTTAATCATAATGGCCAGTGGCCGAACCAGAGAGGGGCGGTCTTGCCAGTGAAAATAAGCCAGAAGTCGATCTTTAATGACATCGGAGGCAAACAAAATGGGTATGTCGCCTTGCTCTGAATGAGCGACAGTGGTTTCTTCAACAATCTTGTTTCCAATAGCGAGAGGCGCGGAAGGAAACTCAACACAAATCTGCGTTGACTCATTGATAAACACGCTGCCTTGTTTAAAGAATCCTGATTCAGCCATTGCGGCTTTCAACGATTCTGAGGCGTCGTAGCTGATATTAACCATATCAATATCTCTGGTCAGGTATAGATTTTCACTGTAAATTTCAACGGCCAAACCACCCACCAAAACCACTCGAATGTCATGCTGCTTAAGATGATTGGCGACAATGGCAGCCAGTTCAATAATAAGTGTGCCACTAAAATCTGTCATGATTTAATCCTTAAATTAATGATCTCCTGGTGGGATAGCGACAGTCGGTTTGCCAGATGCTCTGGGGCGGCTTCTGGTTATGGTGAGGTTCTGGATCATGGAATCCGGATAAGCAGGTAGAGCCGACTTAAGTAGTTCTTGCAATGGTGACAGGAAAGGATATCGGGAGTTAAGCTGATATTCTCTGACCTTACCAATCAGGTGACTCACCAAAACACCATCTTCTTTAAGCCGGACAAGCTGCTTTTGCACGGAGTTTGAGGGAATTTCGTAAAATTCGGCAATGGCCTTGCCATAACCGGAGCCGCGAAGCATCAGGTATATCAGGATTTCTTCAGCTGTTTTTCGTGGAAAATGGCCGACTCCATCGCTTCATGCTGCTCAGAGTAAACCAGAATGTGAACATTATATTCTGCGGTAAAACCAGGAGCTTTTGTTTTGCATTTTTAACAATGCCAGCTGCTCACTAAGGTCAAGCTGGCTCCAGTCCACAGCGTGCAGAGTTTCAAGCACTATACCCGAGCAATCGAGATGCTCGGCGTAGCCCCAACCAGCTTTCAGTTGCTTGCTGATCTTAACTTGTAAGATGCGAGACAGGGGTGAACTGAAACAGCAGTAGCTGCGTACTCAATGCTCAATACAAGGATCTTGCTGTTGCTGAAACCGCTGGTTTGGTGAGCCAATATTGGTAGTTTCAAGAGATTTTGGTGATAAACCGGCCTCTAAACGCATACCGCAACAATCTTCAGCACTTGTTATACGTTCTTCAGCCATGAGTGTCATCAATACCAACCCTGTTTATGTATATGCAGCATATACGAAAGTGCTGTATGAATAAACAGTTACGTTTCTCGATTGTACACAGCGCACAACGGCACATTGCTGCTTTGCATCAGTGTGGCGTCATGCATTCCGAACAACTGGATCTGACCTCAGGTCAGGATTCTCAATCGTTACTTTTTTGTTGTGAATATCCAAGAACTGAAATCGAGTTTGGGAGTAACAAAGAATCACTCCCAAAGACCAACATCAATCCTTGTTGATTGGCTCCCCGGTCTCTTCATCAAAATGATCGGTGTGAAATTCATACCACATGACATTGATGATACCAAAGGCACACGCCAGAAGTACGCCCAGAATCCAGGCAAAATACCACATAGTCTGACCTCCTTAGTACAGTGAGTGCGTGTTTTCGTTAAGGTGCTCTGCTGTCATACGGCCCCATAATTTGTAGAAACACCAGATGGTGTAACCCAGAATGATGGGAACAAAGATCAGGGCAACCACTGTCATGATACCCAGCGTCAGATAACTGGACGTTGCATCCCACAGCGTCAGGCTGACGTTAGGGTGGGTGCTGGATGGCAGGATGAACGGGAACAGCGAGAACCCGGCTGTCATGATAATCCCAGCCTGAGTGATTGAGCTGCAGGCAAAGGTCAGTCCGTGAAGACGGCTTTTAGCCAGCAGGAAGACACCGATGGCTCCAGTAAAACCCATGACCGGTGCAATCAGCATAATCGGGTACTTGGTGTAATTAGCCAGCCAGATGCCCGCGTCTGCAATGTGAACCGTTTTGGTCAGTGGGTTGGCTTCGCCATTCATAACCAGACCGCTGACAACTTCAAAGCCGGGCAGATTGGCTACCCAGACACCCGCCAGTGCAAAGGTGACAATGGTTGCCAGGGCAGACAGACGAGCGACAATGCTTGCGCGTTCTTTGATCGGACTGCCAGAACGCATGCTCTGCCACACAGAGCCCTGCATCGTCAGCATAGAAACACTGACAACACCACAAAGAAGAGCAAAGGGATTCAGCAGTGAAAAGAAGCCCTGGGTAAAGCTAGAGCGCATGGTGTCGTCCAGATTAAAGCCAAAGCCCTGAAACAGGTTGCCAAAGGCTACGCCGAATACCAGAGAAGGGACTATACCGCTGATAAACAGCCCCCAGTCACAGTATTTAGTTTGCTCAGGTTTTACCTTGGAACGATAATCAAAAGCCAGAGGACGGACAATCAGTGCAAACAGAACCAGCAGCATAGCCCAGTAAAAGCCAGAGAAGGCTGTGGCATAAACGTTAGGCCAGGCCGCAAAGAGTGCGCCACCCGAAGTGATCAGCCAGACCTGGTTACCGTCCCAGTGAGGAGCGACGGCATTGATCATGATACGGCGCTCTTCGTCGGTTTTGCTCATGAAGGGCAGCAGGTTGGCGGTTCCCAGATCATACCCGTCCATTATGGCAAAGCCAATGAACAGGACACCGATCAGAACCCACCAGATGAATTTGAGAACTTCGTAGTCCATAGGGGCCTCCTTTTTATGCCTGAGCCATATCGTCGGAGCGATTGCGTTCAAAGTGATAGCGGCCGGTGTGCAGGCTGCTAGGACCTTTGCGGGCATATTTAACGATTAGGTAAATTTCGATAATGATGCAGATGCTGTAGAGCGCAGTAAAACCGATGATACTGAGCCACAGATCCATTTCTGTTCGGCTGGAAGCAGACAGGTAAGTGGGTAGAATGCCTGAAATCGACCAGGGTTGACGGCCAAACTCAGCGACGAACCAGCCCATTTCACTGGCAATGAATGGCAGTGGCAAAGCGTAGAAACAGAGTTTGAGGAATGTTGGACTATTGTACTCAGTTCTGCGGGCTGTTTTGTAGAAAGCGGTTATTAGCAGCAATAGCATCAGAACACCGAGACCCACCATGATTCTGAAGGAGAAGAACAGCGGCCATACAGTCGGTATAGCCTCTTCTGCAGCCTGCCGAACCATCTGTGGAGTGGCGTTTGGAATGTCATCGGTATAGCGACTGAGCAGCAGACCATAGCCCAGATCATCAACGACTTTATCAAACTCTCGACGGTTTTCAGGTGTGTCTTCACCGTTTTTCAGCTTTTCAAGGAGTTCGTAGGCTTTGATACCGTTATTGATTCTCTGAATCTTGTCGTCAACCAGGTCTTTGATACCCAGTACTTCAGTGTCTGTTGAGCGGGTAGCGATAATGCCCATGACGTAGGGGATTTTGATCGCATAATCCGTTCTCTGTTCTTCCTGATTGGGTAAGCCGAATACAGTAAAGGCGGCTGGCGCCGGTTCGGTATCCCACTCGGCTTCGATCGCTGCCAGCTTGACTTGCTGCACGTCACCCAGTTCATAACCGGATTCGTCGCCCAGCAAAAGCGTAGACAGGATGGATGCCAAGCCAAAGCCTGCGGCTACAGCAAATGAACGACGGGCAAAACCAATATCGCGGCCTTTCAGCATATACCAGGCACTGATCGACAGTACAAAGATGGCACCTGTTGTATATCCGGCAGAAACGGTATGAATGAATTTTACCTGAGCCACAGGATTTAGAATCAGGTCTGCGAAGTTGGTCATTTCCATGCGCATGGTTTCATAATTGAACTCTGCGCCTACCGGGTTCTGCATCCAGGCATTAGCAATGAGAATCCACATGGCCGAAAGGTTAGTACCTATTGCCATTAACCAGGTGCAGGCCAGATGCTGCACCTTACTGAGTCGGTCCCAGCCGAAGAAGAACATGCCGACAAATGTTGATTCCAGAAAGAAGGCCATCAGGGCTTCAATGGCCAGTGGAGCACCAAAAATGTCACCGACATAATGAGAGTAGTATGACCAGTTGGTTCCGAACTGGAATTCCATGGTGAGGCCAGTAGCGACACCAAGGGCAAAGTTAATACCAAATAATTTACCCCAGAATTTGGTCATATCCCGGTAGACCTGTTTGCCGGTCATAACATAGACCGACTCCATAATCGCCAGAATAAAGGTCATGCCCAGGGTCAGCGGAACAAAGAGGAAGTGATAGAGTGCTGTCATCGCGAACTGGAATCGCGATAGGTCAATGATTTCGTCTGTAATCATGGTGCTCCTCGTTAATGACAGTGTTAAATCAGATCCCTAACAGAAATCAGAAAATGTGTGCTGCCACAGAGGTCCTTTGTGATGCAGTTACCGCGCATTCAGCATAATAGATACATGTTAAATGCATGTTTATAGCCCACGCAGCGGTGCATGCTTATACGAGTCTTAGACAGGTCTGGATCAATCTATGGCTGGTTAATCAGACATGCGCACATGTTACTCGCATTTGTTACATAGATGAACCACGGTAAGAGGCAAAGTTTGATCTTTATCAAAAATGTTTTAAATACCTTATTTTTAAGGTGTTTTTTAGGGGGATAAATGCTTGATTTGTAAAAATAAAGAGTAAAAGACTGTGTGAAAACGAAACATTCTGGTTATAAGCCGGCTTTTGGGTTATAAGCGATGCTGATATCTGTAATAACTATTCATCAGTATTTCTGATCAGTTTATGGGAAATATTCACCCGTGTGATCACTGTCCGGCCGGACAAGTGATGTGTCAGCGATGAACTCTGGCAGAGCTGTATTTGCTAATGATTTTATTGGCGTTATACAGGTGGATTTGCCAATTGCTGTTGGCAGGAGGGACTTCGATAGGCGAAATATTATCCAGCGAATGGCTAGCGCTCATTGGAGTTTCGAACTGGGCAATAAATTGCAATCGTTGTAAATCGGCCTGATAGGTTTTTACCAGAAAGTTAATGGTTCTCTCACTCAGGGGAACACGATAATACCGAATCAGGTTCTGGGCCAGCTTCTCGGCACTGGCTGAGAGGTTTTTGTCAACATCTGCGGCCAGAGCTTCTCCCAGCGCTGCCTTTGTCCTGGCGCTCATACCCGGCTCAAGAAAAGCCAGGCTGGAAGCATTGGAGCTCTCAATAGCTCTCTGAATTTGTGGGTCATGAAGATGTATGTAAGGGTCAAGAATAGTTGCCACCTCGATAGCCACCTCCCTGGCACGTGTTTCTGTCAAATATCTCCGGGCAGACGACAGGGCGGGGCGATAGCTATCTTGCCTTATGCGGGATTCCTTTGAAAACGCTTCCAGACGGTTCACGACCTCCATTCTGGTATCATCGTCTAGTTCGATACTCTGCTCTGAAATAGTCAGGCTTCGTTTTAAGTTTTCTTTAGGGTTTTGCTGATAAAGTGTGGAGAGTTTTTGCCAGTACTTCAGGGCGCGTTTGAGTTTCTCACTGTCCCTTCCCTGCTTCAGGTAGGCACGATGAGCTTCATTGTAGAGTTGAATGGCTTTATCGAGTTGCTTGCGTTTTATGTTAAGGGCTATAACGTGTTTGCCGGTTTTATGGGTCAGTTCTCCGGCCTGAAGAACCTGCAAACTGAGATTGTCGAGTGACTCCCTGACCGCAGCCACTAACTTCGGGGGGCTCAGGCCGTGATCGGTAATAATGCCATTCTGGATATCAACATTATGGAGCCAGGTCGCCAGGGCCTTGAGGCGGGAGTAAACCCTGGCCCGGCTGATCCGGAAACCATTGCGTTCTTCCTCGAGCTTGTCCAGAGCCTTGGCCAGGTCCCAGCGACCGGTATACTCAATTTTAAGCCAGGAAATTTTGCGCCCGCAAATCAGCTCGAAGCATAATATGAGTATTTCCTCGACATCGTGAAGGGTCATTATTTCTTCATTGTCCCGCTCACTGGCAGTGAGAATCCGCTCAATGAACAGAGGCTCCCTGGTTTGTCCTTCATGGGGTCTGGCCACGATACCGCTTAATCTGTTTTTGAGCGCCTGGGCTATGCGCGGGTGAAGTTCTTTGAGTTCGTTATGATAACGCTCCGTGTCTTCGGAGACTTCGTGGACAATGTCACGCATTCTATGATAAAGGCCGGCCCTGCGGAATATTTCAATCTGTTCAGCCTTGCGGGCCAGATCAGGGTCACCCGTAATATCTTCAATGGCTGCTGATATCCATTCCGGGCCAAGATCGAACTTTTGCAAAAGAATACCGGCAGAGTGGATGCGACGTGCATCTTTGGCCATATTACGTTGGGCCAGGTCGCGCACTACATAAATGACTTCGGGAATTCGGTCGATGATGCTGAGCAGGTTGTTTTTGTCTTGATTGATCCGTCGGCCGTGGGTAACGTCGTAAATCAGCTTGGTGAACAGACCCAGACCAATGGCAACAATGGAATAGCCAACGAAATAAAGGGTTCTGTCCAACGGCATCATGGTGCCGTAGGCAATATAGTAGCCTGCAAAGGCGGCCAGAAGTGTGACCGGACCTGCAGTCCAGGCGTACTGCATTACAGTGACACTCCAGGGCTCCTGATGAGGAGCGCGTGCCACTTTCTCCAGCCAGTTCAAATCGCGTTCTTCAAGCTGGAGTTCGTCATCATTCCGTTGCTGTCGCCAGCGACTGAAAGGGGCGGTCATTGTCGTATATTTCGCTTTTTTTGGCAGGGGAGCACTTCTTAATTCTAAAGTCTCAGTATGATGGTTCAGTATATGTAGATTTACGTCTTAGGATAAGCGTTTTGTAATCTCTTATCTCGCGAGCTGTTAACCTTTCTCTGGTTCATGAGCCGATAGCCGCATATCTGCACAGGAAGATGCCCGACAGACTCTGTTCTTGCCCAAGTGCTTGGCCTGATACAAGGCGTCGTCTGCTTCTTTCAGTATTTTATCGAGAGTGTTGGTCTGCGGACCGGTGGCAGCAATCCCCAGGCTGATGCTCAGTGGAATAGGGCCACCTTCATAAAGTAATGCTGAGTTTCTGAGTCGCTCAGCGATCTGAACGCCCCAGACTGCGTCTGTGTAGGGCAGGAGAACGACAAATTCCTCACCGCCGTAGCGGGCAATCAGGTCCTGTTGACGAAGCTCTTTTCGTAGTCGACTGGCCATGTCAGAGAGAACCCTGTCGCCCGCTGGGTGGCCGAAACGGTCATTGATCTGCTTGAAGTCATCGATATCTATGAAAATCAGGCAGGACTGAGAATTTTTGCGAGCAGGGTGGTGAAGCAGCTCTGAGGCCTCATTGGTAAAAGCTCTGCGATTCAGAATACCCGTCAGTGGATCAAGACTGGCTTGCAGTTTCCAGAAGCGAGCCTGCTGATTGGCCTGAAACAGGGTTCGGGCATGGGTGCTGATGTTGGTTATCTGCTGCCATTTCAAGGATTTCCCGGGCTGGCTTCCCGGTGAGACTACCAGTAGAGTATGGTGGTTTTCTTCGGTGTGAAGCAAAAATATCCAGTATTTAACGCCGTTACGATCTTCAAGCCGGATATGGTGCTCTTGCTCTGAGCCAATGATATCCGTTAGCTCATCTTCAATAGTCTCAATACTGCTTTTTAGAATCCGGGCGGCTTTGGGGTAATGGCTGCTAACACCCCATTGATCTTTATTTTTAACCAATATCATAGAGGGTGTTCCGGGCATTACCGCATCCAGAGTTGCCAGGATGCGTTTTCGAATGGCCCTTTCATCCGCGAGGGCATTGTTGGCGGGCTGAAGGTGTTTCCGCAGGGCGAGATCAAAGACTTGTCGCTTATCGGTGTAGTTGTTGACCAGGTTGATTGAGATAGCCTGACGATTCTTATGTTTGCGGTTAACCCAGTAAAGGCCGGTAATCAGCATGGATTGCAGAGCAATTAATGCCAGTTCTGCCTGACTGGGTATGACTCTGGGCCAGTCCTTTGAGACCCAGCTGCTGAATAAGGCAAGGAACAGTGTGGTCGTGACCGGTAAAGCCAGTTTGGCAGGTCTTACACCCTGAGAAAAAATGGTCAGCAGGCTGGCAGTGAGGAGGACTGCGGCCAGAGCGATCAATAAAAATGCCCCATTGAGTAACAAGATTTGTTGTGTGACGAAGAAGCTGAGAGTGAATCCGACCGACAGGCAGCAAAGCCAGAGTATCAGTCTGTCTGCCTTGGGAGTGAAGAGCGCCAGCAAGCCAAGATTTTTGTAGCAGCCCAGAGCCGAAGCAAGGCTGATGACTGCCACGGTCAGTACCCAGAATCCGGGATTCCCGACTCCTTTGATTATCCAGAAAATGTTGCCTTGGTATAATACAACCAGTGAAGTGGTAGCCAGCAGATGTGCAGCAAGCAACAGGTATGATGGGTGTCGGGTGTAGATCATCGCGGCCGCTGTAACGATGAGAAAAAGCAGAAGCAGTGCCAGTAATGAAGCTGAAAAGGCTTGGTTCTTGTACTCATCCAGCATATAGAGTGACTGTGGCCAGAGGCTGGGATTCAATCTGTTAGGCTCTGCGTTGTCCACCCGTAAATAAATATCGTGAATCTTGTTATCAGGCAGAATAAGTTTCAGAACTCTGGGGTCTGAATTGCGGTTATGACCGCTAATGCCCAATGAAGTCATTCGATAACCTTTTTCGGAAGGTGTGAACACATCGAGTTTTTTGTGAGGGGTTCTTCTGAATACCAGCAACCAGTCAGAATTAAGAGAGTGGTTCAGGTTCAGGCGGAGCTTGTACCAGCGATCACTGGTTTCGGGGTGTTTACCAGTCAGAATTGCTTTCGGTGCTGAAACCGGGGTCAGGAAGCCGGCCAGTTTAACCGGTCCAGCCTCTGAAGATTCTGCAACAGCAGTCGCCCGGGCAGTCTGACTGACAACAAAGGTCAGCAGAATGACCAGTAAAGTCCTGATGGAGATGACTGTTCTTTGCGAACAGAATGAGTAGATCATTAGAACCTGCAATTCAGGCAGTCCTCCATGACGAAGTGACAGCTTTTCATTTTTATTAGGGTTGATTCTTAAATCCATTCACTCTTTAAACGATTGTGACACAGACAAGGTCTTCAGGCCAAGGAGGGAAGGCGGTCTCATCACTCAGTTAACTTATCAGTGATGTTTTTGATGAATGGTTTGAGAAGCGTACATCAGGGCGCTGAGCCCTGATGTAGTGGAGATTACATGGCAAAGTGCTCTTTAGAGAATGCGACTTTCTCTTTAATAGGCATATTCCAGTTGGGCAGAGACTCTATCAGCTCCAGGCGGGGCTGGATGCCACGGTCATTGGCGATCTGGATGGCCAGACCGGGACGGGCATTGAGTTCAAGGATCAGTGGACCATCCCTTTCATCCAGAACAATGTCCACGCCCAGATATCCCAATCCAGTCATGTCATAACAGGCTGAAGTCAGCTTGAGCAGTTTGTCCCAGTGAGGTACTTCCAGTTTTTCAAAGCTGTGACCCGTGTCAGGATGCTGATTAATCGGCAGATCAAACTGAACGGCTCTCAAGCTTTTGCCGGAAGCTATGTCCAGACCCACTCCAACGGCTCCCTGGTGCAGGTTGGCCTTGCCATCGGAAGCCCGGGTGGCCAGACGCAACATACCCATGACGGGAAAGCCCCGGAAAACAATCATACGGATGTCCGGTACGCCTTCAAAGCTGTAGTCATTGAATACCGGATCTGCCACAATCAGGCTCTCAATCATGGCTACATCACTTTTACCACCAAGGCTGTAAAGGCCTCCCAGAATATTGGAAACATGGCGGTTGATGTCTTCAAATTCCAGGGTGTCGCCACTGGCTTTTACATACCTCGCACCATCGCGACCCACGATGACCAGGATGCCCTTGCCGCCACTGCCCTGGGCTGGCTTGATCACGAAACTGTTGTGTTCTTCAAGCAGGATGCTCAGATTTTTAATATCGTGCTGGTATTCCACAATACCCAGCAGTTTGGGGACGTCTACATTGGCTTTTTCTGCCATCCTTTTGGTGGTGAGTTTATCGTCCACCTGGGGGAGCAGTTTGCGGGGATTGTATTTAATAACATAATCCAGGTTGCGCATGTTCATGCTGAGAATTCCAGCCTCGTGGAGGCTGGAAGGGCTGGCAAAACTGCGGAAAAACCGTTTGATGAACTCCATGGGTTAACCTCCAACCAGAGGCTTGAAGCGACGAAGTTCCAATAGACGGTAGCCGGTGTATTGGCCTAACATCAGAGTCAGACCCAGTACGGTCAGCAATAGCTCCGGGAAGTTATAGGTCAGGTGTTCAACCAGTGGATTGGACATCAGCAGGTAACTCATAGTGGCCACCAGCAGGCTGCCAGAGCCTTCAATCAGAACGTCTTTCGGGCCTTCTTCTTCCCAGAGGATAGACATCCTCTCAATGGTCCATGCCAGAATAATCATCGGGAAGAAGGTGACGGTCAGAGCTTGGGTAATCCCCATCTTCCAGCTGAGTACACTCATAACTCCCATTATGCCTATAACGACGATGATGACCGCCGCCAATCGCGCGACAAGGAGCATATTGAGCTGACTCAATATCGAGCGTATCCAGAGGCCGATGGAAACAATGGTGACAAAGATAATCAGACCTGGTAGTAACTGGGTTTCCAGGAAGGCCACGGAGATCAGGACGGGCATAAAGGTTCCTGAGGTTCTCAGGCCGACCAGGATGCGCATAATCAGTACGACCAGAGTACCAATGGGAATCAGCAGAATACTCTTGAAGGCATTTTGAACTTCCAGGGGCAGGGCGTAGATAGAGAAATCGACCAGGGCTGCATTGTCAGCTCGAGAAGTTTCAATGGCCAGATCCCTTGTGGGCTCGTTCTGGGAAATCATAGAAAAGGAGACCCGGGACGCTGTCCCACCCATGACATCCAGCAAGGATTTGCCACCGCGTTGCCAGAGGAAGAAGTTTTCCGGGTTGCCGGATACACCGGTTTCAGGATCAAAGAGTACCCAACCGTCATTGGTATAGACTTCCAGCATCTCTACTATGGGCTGACGACGCCTGCCGTCTTCAAGGTAAAGGCCTCGAACAACCCGGGCCGGAATATCGGCCATGGAGAGCATCTCGATCAGCAGATTGGTGAGTTCAGCACGGCTATCAATCATGCTCAAGAGCATGTTGGTATTCTGGCTGGGCTGTTGGGCTATAAATTCCTTGATCAGCGTGCCTGTAAAACTTCGACTATCAGCGGATCGTTCTTTCACCTGTTCCAGTAATGAGTCTGCGGCGGTCTGGTAGGGTTCTGGCAGTGAAGGTTTAGCTTTTAGTGTGTCGTCGTCCTCTTCAACAGGAGGAGCCAAAGGTTCCACCAGCTGTCGGTCCGGATGCAGGCTCACCTTGTAAAACAGGCTCTGTTTACCGCTGGCCTTGCGGATGCTCCACTCTGCGCGACGTTGCCCTTCCTCATCATATTGGTTAATGCCATAGCCCGGAGAAGCAAAAGACTCATTTAGAATACGAAAACCGGATTGCTGATCGGGCAGGGTCAGGGATGCCTTGGCAGGTCCACCGTCAGCCTTGAATTGTATCTCAGCCTCAACACTCCAGACGGTGGTGGTTTCTCCCCGGGTTAAGGGGAACCCCAGGGCAAAGTGTTTGTATAAAGTCAGGCCCAGACCTGCTGTGATCAAAATGACCACCGCCAGACTGAGTTGAAAACGTCCTTTCATTCAAAACCTCACTTTTTTGTTTCGGCAATATTTTGCCGGGCAACATCAACCAGAGCCGTATTGCTCAGGAGTCTTTCACCAATAAGGATTGGGTATTCGAAGCCGGTGCGGTTGGTCAGAGTAAATTCAACATTCTTCGAGATCTGTCCCAATGTAATGGGAATAAAGACAGTGACTCGGTCCTGGTTTGCCAGACCGCCATGTCGTTTGATTGAAACTTCACGATGAACCTTGCGCTCAAAGGTCTGGCTTTTGCCATCATTGACAACCTTGAAGCGAACCCACTTTTCACCATTCTTGGTGAAATATTTAATATCTGTGGCATTGATAGAAGACGTTTTTGCGCCTGTATCAATACGTGCCTTGAATGCGTTCTTGAATCCTTTGATATGTACCTGCTCAAGCTCGCCTAACAAAGCAAGACCACTGACATCCACTGGCCTGTCGATCTGTTTCTTTACTCTCAGTTTGTCGTCAGCTGGAACCTTGACGGTCACTGTATCGAGCACTTTCTCGTTTGCGATGTATTTCTTGCCAACATTGGCGATGGCCATATCCTTGAGAAAATCGCGACCAATAAGCAGCGGGAATTCAAAACGAGCTCTGTCGTTCAATGAGACATCCAGGTTCTGGGTAATATCGCCGACCTTGATGTTCATGTTGACAACATAACGAGTCTGGGACTTTTCCTCACCCGGAACCTTGATCTGGATGGTGTCTTTGACGGGCAGTTCCAGAGAGACATTGCCCTTGCTGGTTCTGGGGAGATCAAAGCGAACCCACTTTTTGCCATCCCGTTCAAAGTTCTTAATGTTTCTGGCATCAATCGAGGAGCGTCCTGCACCGGTATCGATCTTGGCATTCATTTCCAGACCGTATTCTGTGAGAGTGCCTATCTCTGCAAAACCCAGAACCAGTTTTCCCCCAACACGGGCAGGAGTCTGAACCAGTTGTTGTTTGACAGAAATGGTATCCGGGAAAGGAGGCTTGGAAGGTTTATTGCCTTGCTCTTCTTCTGTTTTATGTTCTGGATCGGTTGCTGCGGTTTCAGTCTTAGAGGTCTTTTGACTGTCCTTAGTCTGAGCAGGTTGTTGCAGCACCTGGCAGCCAGTCAGAGCGGATATCATCAGGATAACCGCGGGTAATGCCGGAAAACGGGTCATGGGTAAGCTACTTATTTATACATAAAATGAGTGAATGGTAGCCGCGATGGTCTATCGCAAGTCGAGCAGCTTACTTGATGTTTGGTTACTTGCCAAGACGTTGGTCTAATGAACAGGTTACGATAACGTAATGCGTTTACCAATCAGGCAGGACAGCACAACAGTCACTGCAAAGGGCACAACCCAGCTTAAGTTAAAGTCGTACCCTGGCAGAGACTGAAAAGGCGTTAACAGGTGTCTTGCAATAGGATGGCTTAAACCCTTACTGGCATCAACCAGGCTGAGTAAGAAGGTGACAAGGAGAGTAGCCCTGTATACCAGTTGAGGGTTGGGCATGAGGCTCCTGATCAGCCCCAGAAGAATCAAGGCAATAGAGACCGGGTAAAGTATGAGCAAGACAGGGATAAACAGTTCGATCATCTGGTTCAGGTTAAGGTTTGCAAACATCATGCAGGAGAAACTGATGGTGGCGACAATTGCCTTGTAATTGAGTTTTTCAGAGAGATCACAGAAATACTTCGAAGCAGCAGTGATCAAACCAATTGCGGTAGTTAGACAGGCCAGTGTCACGACTGTTGCAAGCAGTACATTGCCATAGATACCAAACAGCTTGTGGACATAAACGGATAAAATCTGGCCGCCGTTTTCCGGTTGCGGGATGACTTCGCGGCTCTGGGCACCCAGATTGAAGAGAGACAGGTAGACCAGCGCCAGTCCGAAAGCCGCTATACAGCCCGTTATGACAGAATATCTGACCAGGGCGCCGGGTGAAGTAATGCCGTGAGATTTCAGATTGGTGATGATGACAATGCCGAACAACAGTGCAGCCAGGGCGTCCATCGTCATGTAGCCTTCAAGAAACCCTCGAAAGAAAGGATTCTCCAGATATCCGTTCATGGGTTCACCGGCTTCTCCCATAGGGGAGATGATTGGGGAGACGCCAAGAACCACCAGTAACAGAATAAGGGCTGGTGTAATGATCTTGCCAACTGATTCAAGTAATTTGCCCGGATACAGGCTGAGGTACCAGGCAATTCCAAAGAAAATGATGCTGTATGCCAGCCTGGAAATGCTATCAGGCTCTTCCAAAAACGGGATGACACCCATTTCATAAGCAACAAGGCCGGTTCTTGGCACACCATAAATCGGGACAACAATGATGTAGATAAAACAACCCATCAGGACAATCGCGCTGCGCGGCAGTTCACGGGTGATCTCATTAAAGCCTCCTCCAACCCTGGAAATCATGACTACGGCCAGTAGAGGTAGAAGAACACCTGTTATCAGAAACCCGGCAGCTGCAAGCCAGACCTGGGTACCAGCCAGTTGACCTGCTAATGGAGGAAATATGAGATTGCCCGCGCCAAGGAACATGGCGAAGGTCATGAACCCCATACCAACAATATTCTGAAGGCTTAATCGGTGCTTCATGCGTCAGGTTCTGCCTTTGTTGAATGTTTATCTGGTCAGAAGCAGATGTCCATCTCCAGTCCCGGGAGACGAACGGTTTTTGCACTAAACAAACAGTATGGACGCAATTTCGGAAAGTGGTAGTCTGATCTGCCCTTTGGCTGGAATTTATTCAAGATGAGCAGAAGATTAACTTTTGTTAATCTTCTGCTCATTGGGTCTTCATTATAGGGTGGTTATCCTTCGCGATTATTCACTCATTTTTTTACAGGTTAGTCTCATGGGGTTGCTAAAAGAGGCCATTCTGAGCCTTTTTATGGTATCAACCGCCGTTCTGGCAGGCCAGGATGATGTCGTGCTGCAACTGGCCATCGAAAATGCCAAAATCAAGCCGGAACAGGCCATTATGCAAATTGCTGACCGCTATCCCGGGCACCTCAGTGAATTTGGAATCGATGATGAAGATGGCTCAATGGTTTATGAGTTCACGATTATTGATCCTGAAGACAGCGTTGAGCTGGAGGTCATTATGGATGCCGAGTCTGGCAAGATTTGGCTTGATGACAAGGACAGTGTCTCCAGCAAGGCGCTAAAGCGTAAAAAGTACCAACTGCTGATGAACAGTGGCATGACCTTGAAGAAGGCCATTGATGAAGCGAAAAAGATTGTTCCGGGACAGCTTTTGGAGGCAGAGCTTGAACAAGAGAAGGGCATTGTTTTTTTTGAAATTGAGTTGTTGACAGATAAGGGGGTGCGCAAGGTCATTGTGGATTTACAGTCTGGCAAGCCGATTCCGGTAACCCGATAATGATTGAGCTTTTGATGCCTTCCGTCATGGACGGAACAGACTGTTTGCAGGTGTGGTGATATGAAGTTGCTTGTGGTTGAGGACGACCAGACAACCCGTGAATACATTGCTAAGGGATTCACGGAGCATGGCTGGACCGTGGATCTGGTTGACAATGGCCGGGATGGTCTGTTTATGGCGTTGGGTGAACGCTACGATATCATTGTTCTGGACCGGATGCTGCCCCAGATGGAAGGGCTTAAAGTGCTGGCGGCACTGCGAGCCGCTGAAAACCAGACACCGGTTATCATCCTCAGTGCTCTCGATGGTGTTGATGAACGCATTAAAGGTTTGAAGCAGGGGGGAGATGATTACCTTTGCAAACCTTTCTCTTTTGGTGAACTCCTGGTAAGGGCAGAAATCCTGACACGCAGGGGGCATTTCAAAGAAGCTGAAAATACTCTGGCTATCTCTGATCTTGAAGTGGATTTATTGTCCAGGCGTGTAATCAAAAACCAGATGGAAGTCAATCTTCAGCCGAGAGAGTTCCAACTTCTGCGCTTTCTTCTTGAGCATAAAGGTCAGGTGATCTCCAGAACCATGCTGTTTGAATCCGTGTGGGATTATCACTTTGATCCGGGCAGCAACATTATTGATGTGCATGTCGCTAAATTGAGGAAAAAGCTGGATTCTGCCGGAGGGGTAGCCCTGATTCAGACCGTGAGAGGAGCGGGTTATGTTCTCCGTGAGCCGGCTTAACCCTCTGGGTCGGTTACAAAGATCCTCACTGCTACGTTACACCTTACTGCATACGGCTATTGTCCTGATACTGTGCGGATCAGCGCTTTGGTTGGTGAAGGACTATAGTCTGGGGTTCTACCAGAAACGGCAAGATCAGTTTGTTCTGGAACAGCTCAATTCTCTGGCATCCTTGGCCAAAAGCCAGTCAGAAAGTGAGTTCAGTCTGGCCGTTCGTCAGCTGGCAGAGAAAAGCCGGCAAGCACTGGTGGTGTATAAAAGCGCCGAAGGCTACCAGGGTAATCTGAATTATCTGCCTGAAACCGTCCCGCTGTCCCCGGCCATGGGCAGTTTCTGGATACTGGGAGATTCGGTGTTGGGAGACGGTCGCTTTCAGAGGGTGAGGGGGAGTCGTATCAACAGTCGCTGGGGGCCTCTGGTACTGGCCTACAACTCTTCAGACTTTAACCTGTTTGCCTCTCGTTTCACGCTGGCCTTTTATATTGCAATGGTACTGGTTTTGCTGGTGGGGCTATTGACCGGATTTCTATTTTCAAAAAAAGTACTGGCACGGCTTCGTGGAATCAATCAGGTGACTGCAACAGTCAGTGAAGGTCAGTTAGCAGCCAGGGTTCCAGTCACTGAAAAAGGTGATGAGTTTGATGAGCTGGCGGGCCATATCAATCAAATGCTTGAGCAGATTGAAGACTCAGTAGAAGCTATAGCAACGGTAACCAGCAGTATTGCTCATGATCTCAGAACACCGCTATCCCGACTGAGGATCAAGTTGGATGGATACCATTTAAATGGCGGTGCTGGTGTTGAGGATATTCTTGAGGCCCAGGCTGAGCTTGATACCATTCTGCATACCTTCAATGCCATGCTTGAGCTCAGCAAACTGGAATATAGGCATGGACATCTTGAATTTGTCCCTTGTGACCTGACCGAAATAGGCGCGGAGGTTGTTGAGCTGGCTGAGCCTCTGGCAGAAGCCAGTGAGCAGTCTTTAATGCTTGAAGTGCAGCAGAATCTGGTTGTTCAGGGGAATCACCAGTTGCTATTCAGAATTCTTTTTAATCTGGTTGAGAATGCCATCAAGTACTCCCATGAAGGGAGTGAGATCAAAATTCGTGTTGATCAGAATTCGGTATCAGTGATTGACCAGGGGGCAGGTATTCCGGAATCAGAATATGAAAAGGTATTCCAGAGGCTTTATCGGCTTGATCAGAGTCGGACAACACCCGGTCACGGATTGGGTTTGTCGCTGGTTAAAGTGGTCGCTGAAAGGCATAACGCCAGCATCAGTTTTGGGAAAGATGAACAATCCTTTGCCGTTAGACTGACATTTCAGAAATAAGAGTAAAGCCTGCCATCTGACAGGCTACAGCTTGACAGAGCTTCTATAACCAGCCTTTTCGTTTAAAGAACACATAGGTGCCAAGGGCACTCGCTAACATCAAAATCAGGGCTAGAGGGTATCCCCAGCTGGCATTGAGCTCCGGCATTACTTTGAAGTTCATACCATAGATACTGGCAATAAGGGTAGGTGGCAGGAACATAACGGCTGCTACGGAGAATATCTTAATGATATTGTTCTGCTCCAGGTTGATGAAACCCATGGTGGCATCCATCAGGAAGTTGATCTTGTCAAAGAGAAAGCCCGTGTGGGGTGTCAGGGAGTCAATATCACGCAGAATGTCTCGTACCTGGTCGACCTGTCCGTCATCCAGCTTGTGACGGCAGTTTTTCAGGATGTATCCAAGGCAGCGCTGGCTGTCCAGCAGATTAAGACGAACTTTGCCGTTTATATCTTCCTGCAGGGTAATATTTTTCAACAGGTCATCGACGTCAGTGTCATCATCAGAAAGAGCATGCTGACTGGTGGCTTCGAGATTCTCGTAAACTTCTTCCAGAGTGTCAGCCAGAAACTGAACTTTAGTATCAAACAAAGCGATCAAGATATCGATCGGTGTTCGTGCCTTGATGTGTTGAAGTTTCAGATAGTTCCTCATTAATCGGAAAAGGGCAGTAGGTTCATCCTGAAGTGTAACCAGCTGGTCGTCACGAAGGTTGAAAGCAACGTTGATGCTGCGAAACTCCTGACCCGCCTGATGGGGGAAAATAGAACGAATATGAAAACCTGTCTCACTTTCAAAAAATCGAGAAGAGGCTTCAATTTCGTACAGTGCATCTTCGTCTTCTATAAATCCCGGACACTCCTGTTTCAGCCACTCATCTTCACTGTCTTCCAATTCAACAAGGTCTAGCCAGAGGGTATTTTCAGGAAGCACCATATCGGTCTGTATGCGGGTGATGCAGTACTGCTCGGTATCACGGTGATAAGCGTTGATCATAAATACAGACCCTGATAGCAATTCTGGTTTCCGGCGTCTGTTGGACTTAAGCTTTCAAATTGTCTCAAATCCATCAGGCCCATTAGGGAAGGGTCGCTCTATTGTACAGATAGATGCACCTTAGTCCAGCCATGATCCGGGTCTGAGAGGCAATAGAATTATCCATCAAAGTACAGTCGCAGGTCTTGTTAGACTTTTTACCGGGCAGGAACATCGGGACAGTTCTGCTCAGCAGGCTCTAAAGTCATCATTACCAGTCGATGTTAATTCAAGGGGCTGATCTTGGGTAGAAGGGGTGACATAGTAATTGGCAACCCTCAACCGTTTTAAACTCCCGGCTTTCAGCACCATCATCGGATAATATCCCGAAGGGTTACTTTTGTAATTTTAATCAGAAGCTCTAAAGTGGTTAATCCATTGTAAAAAGATGCTTTTTATTGAGAAGGACTCTGAATATAACAACGCTTAGTCAGCCATTCCGCATGAGTCATGGACGTTGCAGAGAAAATAAAAGGACAGCTGAAAATTAAAATCATTCCTTTAGACTTTAGACTTTAGACTTTAGACTTTAGACTTTAGACTTTAGACTTTAGACCATCTTCATCTATACCGGACCGCTGAGATGGGGAAGCAATCGGTTTGCCGCCCCGGGTAAAGTTAATCTGAATTCTAAGAAGTCGCTGGTGGTCTTTTCAATAAGATCGTTAACGGCTTCCTATAGTTTGGTCTCGCGAGTGTCTGTATCCGAAGGCTCGAAAGAGGTCTGCCTGCTGATGGGACAGATTTCTATTTGGTATGGGCCAGACCATTGCTGATTTCGATTATCGAACCAGGTTTTTAGCTGGTCGGCATTCACTGCTTTCGACGTCCAGATGTTAAAGCTCACCGTCTGGCTGGTTTCCCCCAGACTGTACGACACCAGATCATACCCTCCTGTGTATTGCAGCATGAGCCTTATCTGCTGCAATCTGTCGATGTCCAATATGCTTGAGTCCGAGTCAAAGGTGAAACTCACCTGAAACTGGTTTGTAAAGCGAGTGTGGCTGAAAAATAAGGCAGCAAGAGCCGAGCCGAAAAGTCCAGAGGTCAGGCATCCGGCTCCAAATTTAGTCATTCCTGCACCAAACCCGGCACCGGAACTTATTCCTGTTATACACAGAGCACCCAGAACCGCATACTTTCCACGGGACCACGACGGATTTACTACGGAGTCACATACCTGGTTACCACCACATGAGCACTGCATCAGACAGTTGTGCTCTAGCGCTTCCGGGTCACTTACAAAAATGCCACATCGAGGATATGGCTGGCAGGCATACATTTCGTCAGCTTCCATAGCAACCAGACTGGCGAATAAGCGGACAAGCGTCTGCAGCTGATTTGATGGAATATGAATGACCGGAACACTTGCAGCACTCTCTATTCTTTCCAGGAAAGCAGTAACTGTGGCAGTCCCGGTTGGCAGTTTGTAGACAGAATGTTTCGAAACAGCAGCGGGTTGAGAGGTTAAGGGTCGATCAGAAGCACGGGAGGGCGCTGTAGCTGACGAAGAAACGACTTCAATTGCCCGAGAGACTGGCAAGCCCCCGACGGCTCCACATTCTTGATTTTCATCGGCAGCGGGTGTCAATCCAAGGGTTTGTCTCTGAGCGGAAGGTTTGGTCTCGGAAATGGGTAACCCGCCAATTGTTTTAGGTTTCCGGGTTTTAGCATTATCACTGGACAGCAACCCGGAAGATGGCTCCTGATCTTCTTGCGTTCCCGATGCTTCATCTACTTCGGTATCAGGGTCTATGGATAGGTAGAGTTTGACGGTTGTCTGGGGCGATTCAAAATTAAGAACGTAATGGTCGGCTGCTGAAACCATCGGAGCCAGCAGGAGCCACGTTGAAATGATAAAGGTCCATAATATTTCGATACTAAAAAGTTTTTTCATAATCACACCTGTTAATCAGAAGCTTTAAAATAGTTAATCTGCTGGAAAAAGGTGCGTTTTATTTAGAATATTTCCGACTATGAGAACGCTTGATCGGCCATTGCTTCTAAAGAATCAAATAAATAATAGGGATACCCAAAAATAAGGCTTTTTTTTAGACTTTCATACCGAAAAAAATATCGAGACAATTCAGGTCGGCTTTGATTTTACTTTACGGACGCTTTTCAGGATCTCTTGAAGGGGTAGCTTAATCTTTCTCTCCTGGCAGGCCACTTTTATTGATAATGGAGATAGGCAAGCAAATGGCCTGAGGTTCTTTATAGAGTTAATCTAAATTCTAAAATCTGGTTTCGCATTCAATTGTATGGGGCGGCACGCTGATGGACGAGACCTCTATTTGAAAAAGGTCAGCCCATTGATGATTACGACTTTCGAGCCAGGTTCTTAGCTGGTTGTCATCCACTGCACTGGGCATCCGGACATTAAATACCAGTGTTTGGCTATTGTGGTGTTCGTTTAATCTGAACGATACCAATTCATAACCCCCTGTGCATTTCAGCATGATTTCTATTAGCTGCAAACTATAGATTTCCAGCTTGCTCGAGCTAAATGTGAAGCCCACCTGAAACTGCCTTGGAAAGCGAGTATAAC
>NZ_JAHHPN010000951.1:0-10476 GCF_024606325.1 Endozoicomonas sp. ONNA1 | reverse complement strand
GACGTACACGCTCGTCCCAGGCTTCTACCGGCTCTCCCATGGAGACCCAAACATCGGTATAGATAAAGTCACATTCTGAGACGGCTTCTTCAGCGGACTGGGTAACGGTGATTCTTGCTCCGGATTTTTCTGCTAATGGCTCGCAGAGATTCAGCAGTTCGGGGGCAGGGGTGTATCCTTTTGGAGCGGCAATTCTGAAGTCGACGCCCATCTTGGCACAACCCACCAGCAGTGAGTTCGCCACATTGTTCCGGCCATCGCCTGCGTAACAGAGCTTAAGTTCACTCAGAGGACGACCCTTGCCATGTTCCAGCATGGTCAGAAAGTCGGCCAGAACCTGAGTCGGGTGCCAGTCGTCGGTCAGGCCATTCCAAACGGGAACGCCTGAGTATTTTGCCAGTTCTTCAACATGCTGCTGGGAATGGCCACGGAACTCAATACCATCATACATTCTGCCCAGAACCCTGGCGGTGTCTTTCACCGATTCCTTACTGCCCATCTGTGAGCCACCGGAAATGTAGGTCACATTTGCACCCTGATCAAAGCTGGCTACTTCAAAAGCACAGCGGGTTCGGGTGGATGCTTTTTCAAAAATCAATGCGATGTTGCGACCCTGAAGAAAGCGGGGTTCATTGCCGCTTTTCCTGGCCTGCTTCAGTTGCAGGGACAGATCGAGCAACGAGGCAATATCCTCTGCTGTGAAATCAAGCAGTTTCAGGAAAGGTTGGTTGGGCAGTCTGAAATCCATCGTTTTACTCTTGCTTTTTGTTAGGCGCATGGTTGCTTGCTGTGGACATTTGTCGCATCTTTCGGCGGCACTCCAGACGAACAGGCACAAGACTCCAGCGGGCGTTAGAATATATGCGCAAAAACCGGATAGCACTACGTAGAAATACGTCTGCCGTTACCAGTCAGAGCAGGTGCGGCTCCCGTAATCAGTAAGTGCTTACGTTATGTTTTTGATTTTAAGCCACCGATTGGCTGATTGCCCATATATTATCGTGGAGTACCTGAAGTCAGAAGCCGGGTATGCCGGACTTTTATAGCGACGACTAGAGCAGCGACGGGTAGGGGCGATCTTCAATGACATCTCCACTAGAGGCATTTACGACCAGCCTTTTCTTGAAGCGACTCTCATCCAGATAATAAATTTCCCGAACCTGCTGTTTCTTCCAGCGTGCCAGTCGGGTTTTCAGAATCACAATACTATTGTGAGTTTCTCTGGCCTTTGTTATGACCTGACTCAGGGACACAAGTTTACCCTGAGGTTGCACTGTGTAGGTGATATCATCAACGAGCATTCCGGTATAGGCATCAAGCGTCGTAGACCAGCGCTTTTGTTTTTTGTCTATAAAGTCAATGATTCGAACCCGCTGGCCATTTCGCATGTCGGTCCTTGTTTTCAGGATGACCGCAACAGAATGCTTGCTTTTGACTTTCTCTATGATTTTTTCCAGCGGCATGGGCGTCTGCAATTGGGCAACTTCAATGACCTTGCCTGATTGGGCATCAACGACTGCACGCTGGTTTCTGTTTCTACTGTCAGTAAAGTCAATGACCCTGACCCTGCGTCTGTCTTCTTCTGTAAGACGAACGTTTTGAATGATGACCTCACCGTACTTTTTCCGAATCTGACTGATGATTTGTTCCAATGGCACCAGATGGTTAGCTTCCGCAGGTGTAGGGGATTCGGCCTGACTACCCATTACTATGAACAGTGACATGATTAGCGACAGAGTGAAGACTTGAGCGAGACGTGACGGGAATTGGCTTTTGTACATGACACAGTACCTGTGGATTTACTTTGCAGATGCAAAGCCTTGGAAGGGATCTCGTCCAAACTGGAATATGAAACCGCACTATGAATTTACATCTTTTCTGAAAGAACCGTTTTACAAGAATGGCTCTGTTTTCAGCGAAGAAAAACGAGCTATGGAACTAGCTGTTAATGTAGATTTGAATGGATGGATTGCAAGCCGGAGTCCTCTGTAGGGGACAATTTCGAGACAAAGTTTGATCTGACTTCAGATCGGGGCTTTCGTCTGCCTGCCGGTCGGGGTTCACGGTGGCAGATTGAGTTAGAGGGTACCGATACCGTGACCGCCGTGATTATGGCGGGGGATTATGAGTCGAACCAAGCGCAAGCCAAGACAGGCTCTGTACCGTTTATGGAAAGATGCACCGCTGAACAGGGATGGTTCTGGCACAATCACGGTGGCTGTGCTTACTGTGAAGGCAACCGCCTGCACAAGCACCGCAGGCGCATGGCGGCTAGTGAGGCGGATTCTCTGGAAGAAAGTCATCGTGCATGACTGCTTCATACGTCCACGGACATTCTGAAGGGAAGGTTTCAAGGGGTAACTCGGTTTGCCTGGCCGCAAGGACGACGGCTTTTTTGTAGGCTTTTTTGTACAGTTCTGCCTTCCTGGGCTTCAGGCCGGGGTTTTCATCCAGTACATCTTTAGCCTTGGCTCTTTGCAAAATAATGGAGTCGCGCCAGTTTCTTGAACGTCGCTCTGGCTGATACTGCCATTTTAATAAATGCATGAGCAGTTGCATCAAGTGACTGGTCAATGAACGCGGCTCATGCTTCCCCATATCTTCCACTTCTTCGGCAAGGTTATCGAGATCGAGTTCGTCGAACCGGCGTTCTTTAATGAGTTGAGCCTGCTGTTTTGTCCAGCTATAGAAGTCGGACTCATAAAGTGTTTTCTGATCATTATTCATGGTGTGATTCCAGACAATCTCAGCCGGTCTATTCAGTTTATCAGGCGTATGAAAGAGTGAACAGGCGGCCGATAGCAGGTATTCTGCAAGCCCATTACCTCAAGCAGTCACCTAACGTGCAACCCCCCCATTCACTGGCAAAGCATCTTAAAACCTCTCCTGGCTGGCCTCAATCCCATATTGACCTTAATTACGCTGGTTATTTTGGCCTCATCCGGATGGGTTCAGTCAACCTGACACGGGGCTCATCAAGACCACTTGAAAGCCCCGCACTTTGAGCAGAGCTTTACGGTAGAATCAGGACCGATTATTGCCCCTGACAAGCCTTGCGAACTTCTTCAGCAATAATAGCAACACCACGCTCTACGGTTTTATTATCGCGAGCATACGTCATCCTCAGGCATTCATGCTTGTGCTGCCAGTCATCGTTGATGCCTGGAAAGAAATAGTGGCCGGAGACTACCAGAACGTTGCGCTTTTTTAGTCGTTCGTAGAGTTCCTGGTTGCTGATGGGCAGTCCCTCAAACCAGAGCCACAGGAACATGGCACCTTCCGGTGTGTGTACCTTCCAGTTGACGCCATTGAGATACTTCTGCAATAAAGAAACAGCAAACCTGGCCTTGTTTTCATAATAAGGACGAATCACATTTTTGCTGAGATCAATGATACTGTCGTCACGGATCATATCCAGCACGATCAGGCTGCCAAAACTGTTGGGAGCCAGATTCATGATGGCGTTGATGCCCGATAATGCTTTGATAACCTGCTCGTTGGCAATAACGATACCGGTTCTGGCAGCTGGCAGGCCAAGTTTGGAAAGACTGAGGCAGAGAATAGTGTTCTCATTCCATTCCGGGTTGGCATCGCTGAAGATCAGGTTTGGGAATGGGGTTCCGTAGGCACCGTCAATGATCAGGGGAATGTCATGGGCTCTGGCCATTTCGTCCAGTCGGCTGACTTCCAGGTCGGTCAGGACATTACCGGTTGGGTTAGTCGGACGGGAAGCACAAAGTGCACCGGTACGTTCATCCACTTCCAGGCTGCTGAAATCGACATGATATTTGAACATGTCATCATTGATGATCTTGATTTCAGGCTTGTTAGCCAGGAAGAAGTTATCGCTCAGACCTGCGTCACCATAGCCAATATATTCAGGCGCCAGTGGCAATTGAATACAGCGATGGCTGCCATCATCATAATGACCGGCAAACATATTGAAGAGCATGAAGAACGCGGCCTGGCTGCCGTTGGTCAAGGCAATGTTTTCCGCTCCCAGTTTCCAGCCAAACTGACGGTTGAGAAAGCGGGCCGTCTCATGAACAAATTCTTTTTCTCCCTGGGGCGGGTCATAGGTGCCGATCAGTCGGGTGAACTCGGACTGACTGTCCAGAATTGTCTGAAGTCGCTGACGAAAAGCCTCTTCCACTTCAGGAATATGGGCAGGATTCCCTCCTCCCATCATAATCATATCCTGGCCGCCGGCCAGTGCATTGCCCAGATCATCCATAAGCTGGAGTATGCCGGTATGACTGGTAAATTTAGTGCCAAATGTGGAAAGCTTCATGCTTGCCTCAGGTTATCTGCATACAGCTGTGAACAGCTCAACATAAAACGAAAAGACTCTCGCTGATTACGCGGTAAAGTCCGGAAAGGAATATCCTGCCAGAGGCATTATTGAGTGAAAATTGCCGTCAGGGTGCGAGGTTGTCGCAAAAGTGCTGTGCTCTTGGGCAGGAGATACCTCGGGAGTTTAACTGAGATTGTGTTGCTGTGCATAAGATATTTTTAGCGCTGCGTCCTGCACCCTGCCTCATCGTATCAGTCGAGACAGGAGTTCCGGCGGACGGTTTACGCGTTTACAACTCAGCCAGAGGGTCATTCATAACTTGCAGATGGTCATCCATATGTTTCATATCGATAAGAGGCTCCTTCTGGGGAGAACGTTTATTTTTGACCTTGTAGTAGGTGATAGCGGCAATACCAGCAGCAAAAACCAAAACTCCACCAACGACGGTCAGTGCTTTTTGCCAGGGCTTAAAGCCTGACGAACTGCCACCTCTGCGACCATCCGAGAACTCAAGACTTGCCGGAGTTGAATTGTTGTAGGTCGGCTTTAGTTCTGTCACAAGACTTTGTGAATGGGTGGGCAGGTTTCTGGCTGGTGATGGACCGGGCTTGGTGTCGTTAAGTCTGGCATTTCTGCCCTTGGAAATTTTATCTTTAGTATTGTTACTCCGTTTTTTAAAGGGAGTTGAGTGGGTTGGCGACGATGTGCCCTTAAGATTTTTCTCTGAGCTTGTCAGTATCGATTTCAAAGCAGATTCAGTGCTTAAGGAAAAGCCAGAGGTTAATGGGTTCGGTGTCCCGGAATTAACATGGGTTGTTGTAGCAGAAGTAATAGACTTAATCGAGCTGAATAGCCTGCGGAATGATGAAGTAAACATTGTTGGGTGAGTGAAGCTACCTGGACAGGAGGTGATCCCATCAGAAAATACAAAGCCACCGATAATGTTAGTATGTTCAAGCTGGTGGCAGGGATCATTACCGAGTGCATTAAACTGGTTGTTGCTGTCGCCTGACAGTGTCACAGGCAGTGTCAGATCGTTCCGGCGTTCTATGGACACCAGCTCGCCAAGAAGCTGGTTTGATTTCAATACCAGCTTTTGATAACCGGTCAAAGACAGTGCTGCCTGATAACCCCTGATAAGATTGCCCGTCATATCGACGGTCAACGGGGCTCGCCAGTCTTCGCTGCTCTGGTCCGGGCCATGAATGCTAATGCCTTTTGCATTAACGTCACTGACTTTTGTCGTTACAAACTCACTGTTGACAATGCTGACTGTAACGTGTTCGGGAAGAGCAAGGTTCATGGCTTTTGGCGCATTCCCCAATATGTAATTGTCCTTGAATTCTATGGCCCGAATAAACTCGCTTCGGGGTGAGGTATCCCGGTAGGTAAGGTTAATATCCACAGCCGTTTCAACGGGATTTTTTTTGTTGTAGCAGGAATAGACCTGATTGTTCGAAAAGCCAACCAGGGTTCTGTTCGTGAACAGTGCTGAATCTACGTTTTCCGATTCATCGGCTAGAGAAAGGCTGATGGCAGGCTTAAGGATTTGAAAGAACTCATTCCTGAAAATATTGGCCATGTAGCCATTAGCCGGGACTTTCAGGGATTTCAGGTTCAGCTCTCCTTTCAGCATCTCAGTGTACACTTCGTGGCTGGCAGTAGTGATAACCTTCGAATCAGCTTCGCAATGTTTGCCAGCATCTTCCATAAAGGCGTCCAGTGCAGGTAACGTGGTCAAACCCGTGATCAGGATGCCTGCACCGTTAAAGTGAATCAGCTCACCTTTGAAAAAAACTTTTTCGCTGTTATGGTGGTAGCGTCTGGACCAGGACCAACCGCCATCTCTGCAGTCATGTTTGTACTCAATTTTCTTCATCAGGGCAGCAAAATAGCCGTCTGCCAATGAACCGTCACTGCGGTCCAGTGGCACCCCGATGAGCATTTGCCCTGCTTTTAAATGGATGGTTTCTTTGACCTGAAAGTGTTCAAGCCAGCTACCGGGCAGGACCGAAGGCAGATCGTCGTGGCTACCGGCAATGACCGGCCGTTTCGAAGCGCAGTCTTCACCAGCGGAAACAGGTTCTGACTTCATGCCGACACCCACCAGAAGAAATGCGGTGTTGGTGGTCTCTTCCCATGGTCTGTCAGAATTGAACTCATCAATGCTTTCGTCGAGGTAGTTGATTTTGCTTTCGTCGAAATAGCTTTTTTCGGTCGGGGTGTAGATAACACATCGGTCAATGGATTGTCTGGTCCTGACAGAGACTTGCCTGAGTGCTTTTAGAGTTGCCTGTACCATGGCTTCTGAGGTGAGCAGGTCCTCGCCTAAGGGTTTTCCTTTGCACAACTCGGAAAGTTCCAGTCTGCCTGTTGCGGCAGTGGTTTGAGGTTGGGTGGCACTGTAAGTGGGGCTCGCGGTTGTTGCAGTGGTGGGGAAAGCTGGGGAAGATTCAACAAATAAGGCCGTTATAAAAATAATAATGCAGAGAGACAGTAAGTATTTCATGGCGTCCTCATTACACAATAAGTGTCGTAAAACAAAAACGGTTAGTACTAATAATCATTCATGCCGAAATATGGCTGCAGCTTGATCTCAAGCAGGTACTATTGTTTTTGTTAGATAATGTTTTTATTTGCTAAGAGAGTATAGTCGGTGTTATTCGGCGGTAGGATTTTTTGAAAAGTGATTATTTTCATTTCGCGTAAGACTATAGCTGATCAGGGCGGGGGAGGATATTAATGTCTGAAATCATTACTCTTCAGGGGCGAAATTAAGAAGTACGTTCGACCCACAGCGGCGAAGTTTATACCTTCACCGGAGATAATCATCCCTGTCAAAATATAACTGCTGCTCAGTGCCCATTAAAGATCATCTTGAGACCTCAAGCGGTACCATTCGGTAGGAGGTGTCAGTAAATAGAGTTTCATTTTGTATCTGAAATAACCGAGAACAATAGCCGTAGGCACAATAGCTAACCCGCCAACGACTGCCAGCGAGGTTTGCCAAACGTTCAGGCTCGTCGAACTATCACTGACTTTGTCATCAAGGGACTCAAGATAACTTGCCTCCGTCGCATTGCTGAAGACTTGCCGAATTCCTGTCACGAGTCTTTGTGAACTGGTGAGCCGTTTTCTGGTAGATGGTTTTTCTGTCTGGGAATGTACAACCGATGTTGTGACAGAGTCAGAAGATTTTACAGAGCTGAATGTCTGCGGGTATGAGGTAGTAAACATTGTTGGGGGAGTGAGCCTGCCCGGACAGGTAGTAGTAGCGTCGGAAAATACAAAGCCACCGATGATATGAGTATGTTCAAGCTGGTAACAGGGGTGGTCATCGCCCGCCTTAAACTGGTTGTTTTTGTCGCCTGCCAGTGTGACCGGCAAAGTCAGATTCCCATGGCGTCCAATGGACACCCGATCGCCCAGAAGCTGGTTTGAGTTCAACACTAGCTTCTGATAGCCCGCCAAGGACAGTGCTGTCCGATAGCCTTTTATAAGATTGCCCGATAGATTGGCGATCAGTGGGAATTGCCAGTCCTCTCTGCTCTGGACCGGGCCGACAAGGCAAATACCTCTTGAACTCCTGGCACTGACTTTTGTCGTTACAAACTGATTGTTGCTGATGTCGGCTTTAACGTGTTCGGGAAGAACGAGGCTCATGGCCTGTGGTGCATTCCCCAGGATGTGATTGTTTTTGAATTCCAGGGCCCGGATAAACTCGGGTTGCGGTGAGGCATCCTGGTAGGCGATATCAATATTCAGGGCCTTTTCAACCTGACCTGTGTAGCAGGAATAGACTTTATTGTTCGAAAAGCCAACCAGGGTTCTGCCGCTAAACATCCTTGAATCGACGTCTTCGGATTCATCCGCAAGAGAAATGCTAACGGCGGGCTGAAGGATTTGGAAGAGCTCATTCCCGAAAATATTGAGCATGTAACCTTTATCCGGAACTTCCAGCGATTTCAGATCCAGTTCTCCTTTCAGCATTTCCCTGTGCGCCTCGTGGCTTGTGATGTGGAAATACTTTTCTTCATCTGCTCTCCAACAATAATCTTTCATGCGAAGGTATGCCCCAAAAGTATTGTGTAATGCAGGCAATGTGGTTAAACCAGTGATCAGGATACCTGCACCACTGAAGTGAATCAGCTCCCCTTTATAAGTTGTACTTTTCCTGTAGTAGCCTTCATAGAGGTGACTTGGGTTACAGTGATGTGTGGGTTCAATTTTTCTTTGTACGGCAGCAAAATAGCCATCTGCGAATGAACCGTTACTGCTGTCAAGTGGTACCCCGATCAGCATCTGTCCGGTTTTTAAATGAAGGGTTTTTTTGATCTGAAATTGTTCAAGCCAGTTACTGGGCAAGACTGAAAGCTGACCCTCCTTTTGGCCGGCAATAACCGGTTTTTTCGAGGCACAGCTTTCTTCTGCTATGATCGTTTCTGACTTCATACCAACACCCACCAGTAAAAAGGCGGTGCTGGTGGTATCTTCCCATGACTTGTTGGCATTGAATCCAGCGATTTCTTCGTCGAGGTAGCTGTCTCTGAGCGGGGTCTTGATAACACACCGATCGATGAGTTGTTTAGAGGTAGCAGAGACCTGCTCAAGCGCTTTAACAGCCGCTTGTTTCATGGCCTCCGTAGTGAGCAGATCCGGATGCTCAATATTACCTGAGCACAACTCGAAAAGCTTCAGATCGCCCGCTGAGGCAGTGGTTTGATGATGGGTGTCGTTAAAGGTAGGTCTCAGGCTTGGTGAAGTGGTAGGCAAAGCCGGAGAAGATTCAGAACACAGGATCGTAACAAAAGTGATAATGAAAAGAGACAGTGAATGCTTCATGACGTCCTCATTACACAATATTTGTCGTAGAACAAAAATGGCCAGTACAGACAATTATTCATACTGAAACAGGACAGCGGCCTGATAACAGCCAGTTACTATCGTTATTCGGGAGAATGGCTTTACTTGCCAAGGGAAGAGTATAGGTAGCAGGTAAGAATATAAACAATAAAAGTCATTATTATTTAGATTGTTCTATGACCAGGATAGACTGAAAAATAGATGATAATAGAGTTGCGAACCAAAGCCTCCTGAGATCCAGCGGCGTGAGACTCGTTTTATATTGAAGATTAATGGTCATATTGAAGAGCTAAAAATAACCCCCACTAAAATTTTAATCTGTGTCGATTATGGCTCCATAATTCATCTGCTTCGCCAGCAGGCCACTTGTAGTGGCCATATCTATTTGTATGATGGCTTTGTCGCCTCGGGCTTAACATCTGGTTCTCTGCTCAGCTCTCTGCTCAGCAGTCGTCATCACATCCCGCATTCGACGATTCAGGTGAACCTCATCGGGACCAGGTAATCGCCTTTCTGTAGCTCTGTGATCGTCTCTGAGTACATCGCTTTGCTAAAAGCATTATTTAACGACAGTTGTCATGTATAAAGCATCGGCGTTTCAGTAGAACTTCAGCACGTTTACTATGGATAGGAGAATCCACGAAAAACCATGTTTTAGTTCCTTACTCCTTATTCTCTCGTCTATCCTCACTGCTCCTATCCATAGAAAACATAAGGATAGAGCCATTAAAAGCCTACTCCTGCACGTATTGGTCTTTGTGCCTTTCGTCTGCCCGATTGAGCTGCAGACCCACCGTTTCATTGTTGAAGTTAACCAGAACAGGGCTCTGACAATAAAGACTGAGCCGGGCATATTATCTGCGATGCCAATGACCGATGGGAAGCCGATGCAAAACGAACCATTACACATTACCCGCACAAACGGATATTCAGGTGCAGGCACGCCACTCGGTGACAAATCCTGTAGGCGAAACAAATTTCAGATCATCACTTTGATGTACGGAACAGGCGACGGTAACTATTCCCGGACAAAGGGGGCAGAAGATTATGGTCAGTCCTTCGATAGACATTCAGAAAAATCGCATTATCTATACGACAACGATCATAATGATGAAAATTCGGGCCGACCCACCGACTCCCGACATAGCCTTAATGAAAATTGCCATGAACAGCCCTGCTGTAATCGACAAGGACGCTGTGTCTTCGCTCCCTCCACAAGTACCCAGTGTCGTTCAACCTCAGACGACTCTTTTGTTTGCAGAAAAGATGTCTGTTTGCAAACAGGCGATCAGGAATCTGGCCCGGTAAGCCATCCTGCT
>NZ_JAHHPN010000950.1:0-1054 GCF_024606325.1 Endozoicomonas sp. ONNA1 | reverse complement strand
GGCATAATACTTTTCAGTATATGTTGATAAGGACCCGACAGATGATGATAAAGGTGCTCAGACACGGCACCCTCAACCCTGATACTCTCTCCCCTGCTCATCGCCGGAATCAAAACCGCCAATAATGCGGCATCCGCTCTGTCTGACATCAGCTCTGAAAACTCTTCGTATGATGGCAAGGGCGTTATAACCGGCTTTTCTGGTGGTGTTGACTCATACTGTACGCTGGCTGACTATTTTTACTCCGAGGTTTCACCCGGCTTCAAAGTGACCCATTTGATCTATAACAATGTTGGGTCTCACGGTAAGAAGACAAACCCTGAAATACTCTTCAATGACCGGTATGAAGCATTGAAGCCTGTAGCGGATAAAATCGGTTTGCCTTTTATCAAGGTTAATTCAAACCTTGACCAATTCTATTGCGATCATCTGCATTTCATGCAGACTCACACGGCAAGAAACACCTCTGTAGCCTTGCTTTTGCAGAAAGGAATAGGCCTCTACCTCTATGGTTCTGCCTATGCCTATCCGGAAGTGTTTATAGGTGAAACTGACTCTATGGCGCACAGTGATTTAATGGCTTTGCCCATGCTGTCGACAGAATCTCTGAGAGCCCTCTCGGTAGGCAGTGAATACACCCGGGCTGAGAAAACCATACGAGTTGCCGGTGTTGAAGATTCATATACGTCCTTAGACGTTTGTGTTGGGGATGAAGTCGCAGGTAATTGCAGCAAATGCGTAAAGTGTCTGAGAACATTGCTGACTCTCGATATAGCCGGTGAGCTGGACAAGTACTCCGCAGTGTTTGATCTGGATGTCTATCATCAACACAAAGACAGTTATTGCAGCAGGATTCTCATCAGCAGGGCACCATTGGAGCGAGAAATTGCCCTTCTTGCCAGCAAAAAAGCCTTTCGTTTCCCATTATCATCTCATTTAGGCTCACTGGTTCGTTTTTGTACCAGTGGCAGTAAATACGTTTTCAGGCTCTCAAAAAAACTGCTAGCAGCCTGTCGGACTTAAGCGTCCGTAGCGAGGATTGCAAGAAATTGAG
>NZ_JAHHPN010000949.1:0-2852 GCF_024606325.1 Endozoicomonas sp. ONNA1 | reverse complement strand
CTGCGCCAGATCAGCCGCACCGTGCATGGCGGCTTCCAGATGCCGTTGGAATTCATTCTTGCTGCCAGGCTCGGCGGTAAACTCTTCAGTCAGTTGCGGAGGTAAGTCAAGACGTCCAGCGTCAAAACCCGGAGGCCGAGTCAGCGTAAATCCGGGAAAATCGTCGCCAACCCCACAACCACGGATAATGTCCATTCGATCCGCAAAGCGTAATATGCGCAGATACCAGCGCAGAGGCTCGGGCAGGCTCTGCTCATCTTTACCATTGACATCGTTTTCCTTGCTGTCCATTGCCAGTGCTATGTCATCCAGTAGTGGTTCAGGATAGTGCCCGGCCAGGTCCCGTTTGAAGTAGTATGCTGATCTTGTTTCTTCCGCTGATTTGTCGACATCTTCGGCGGCAGCATCATGATAGATGATCGCCAGCGCCATGAGTTGTTTTTCTTCCGGGCTCAGATAACACAGCTGAAATTTCTCCAGCAATTCCATATACCAGTGCCCATTATTCCTGGCCCGCAGGACATGGCTGCAGCTGTGGAGCGGTTTCCAAACGGTTGGCATGGTCTGTCTGCCAAGGCTACGGATCACCCGTTCTGGTCCCGGACGGCGATAATAATGCTGCAATACTTTCAGGATGGTTTTTTCATTGTCGCCGGCATTATCAGGCATGACCGGCGCTTTGCTGAAGGCGTCCACCACAAGCTGTAATACCGGTTTCCTGGCTGCCAAGGGTGTTGTCGATGCGCCAGAATCGTCCAGCGGACCGAGAGACTTTTTCAAATCCCTGATGTCCTCCTGAGCCTGTCGGACATGCTCTGGCCAATTCTGGTAGAAAGGATTCGTTTCCCGTTGCGTCCAGAGTTTTTCAACCCATTGGATGTAATCAGCCACGGAGAAATTATTAATCACCTTCTTACCGTCACGGTAATAACGGTTCAGATCTACTTTGAGACGATGCAGAACCTCTTTGTCCATGTGAGTACCGTAATGAAAAAGGGCCAGTAAGCGGGACTTGATCATGTCGAGGTTTTGATCGTGAAAAAGCACATCCAATAATGCCGCTTCCATGTATTTTTGTATTTGTCCTTTATCGCGACGCAGATCCTGACAGACCCGGTCAAATTCAACGACGTTTCCCGGACAACTGGTTAAAGGAAATTTCCTGAGATGGTTCGTGTTCAGAAAATCAAAGGGCGCAAAGGCAGCCACCATATAATTCATTACCTCCGCTGACACTTTCAATTCTGAACCATCTAGCATACTGTTAAAAATCATGGCAGACCTGAAATCCAGCCTCGCTCCGCTGTGCAGAAGCAGCTTAAGTATGCGGTAAGCTTCTTCCTCATGTTCCTGAGTTTGCCCATGCTCAGGTTGTTTTTTTCTTAACTCTTCGGAAGTCAGTAACATATCAAGCAACGTTCGAGCAGTTCCTTCATGAAAAAAACGCTGGTGAATTGGCAAGCCGCTTTGTTTTAATTCCAGCAGCTTTTCGTAACTGTAATGATCGGGATCACTCACTAGCGTGATGGCCTGTCGCAATTTGTGTCTGACATTGGCCGAGTCGGTTGATTCCGAACTCAATGTCTCTGCCCGCAAAGACATTGGCAGCAGATTTAACACGGCTCTGAAATGTTTTGGGGCTATGCCCTCTAAAAACGCAAAATTATTCAGGGAATGCTCATTCCTGGCTAAGTGTTTACTGTCCAGCTCATCATCAAAGTAGACCTGTACAGAACCTGTCTGATGGCAATAAACGACCAGGGGCAAGGGTTCAAGCTCCAATACCTGTTCACACTCACGCTTGTCCTGCAGGATATCGGCAATATTTATCTGTGCATCGTTGTAAACACAAAAGCATTTGATGTCTTTTTCGCTGTATCCGGTGAGCACCAGTTCCGGGTAATCCAGTCGTGTGCTACTGCCAAATTTCAATTTTGGTAAACTGAACGTCCCATCCGGTTGCAGATGCCCCGAGGTAAAACGCAGAGGATAAACTCTCCAGATCACCTGATCGCCACGCTCAAGACGCCTACCGAGCAATGATTGCAGATGAGGTAGTAATTTTACTGTCAGTTTTTCCGGAGTTGAGTCAGGCTCCTCCAGCAGATCTCTGGTCCTTGCGTTACGTTTATAAACATACAGGCATTGTGGATCAATAATGCCTACCATCCATTTACCATAACGTTGTGGCACGTGTTCGGTTGGCATCATCTTTCCCGGCAGGGCAAGGGTAAAGGGTCTTGGTGCACCCTTGCCCGAAAAGTAATTTTTTTCTTTACTCAATTCAATTCGCCGAATCGCCAGGCGTCCACTCTCAGCGGCCCACAGTAGCTCTTGTCGCTCAGACTCCCTGGGATGACGGGGTAGCAGCTTGCGGGTTGGTTGGCTGCTTGACCATTGGCCAGAGGCTGTTGCCGCCCGGGTATCAAAATGGGGTTGTGGGCACGGGCTCGCATTGACTCTCATTCCGTGGGCAGCATTCATAGAAACATTCCTGGAAAACGTTTTATGTATGAGGACATTCTGATGTCTTTAGAGTAACTGGCAGTTAAAAAGTTCCATCTGCCGCTGCTGCACCCTGAGCGTCAGTCTTCGCAATCTTCTTTGGCACCAGCATTTCCCATTCTCTCGGGAGGCCATCGTTGGTTAAGTAGGGACGCTTCTCTCTGAACACGCCAATACTCCGTTGTTTCAGCACTTTTTGGGCTTCCTCCGAAGCCAGCGTTTTTTGCGTCAAGGTGCCCGGATTCATCTGTATACCTTCGTTCTTCAGCCGCTGCACCTCTTGCTCCAGTGCCTGTTGTGTTGTCGGGCTCAGCAGCGACGGGTCATGTTCGTACTGCATCTTTTCC
>NZ_JAHHPN010000948.1:0-1394 GCF_024606325.1 Endozoicomonas sp. ONNA1 | reverse complement strand
AATCACATCCGAACCACCCTGGCCCTCCACCATGACCCCAAACTGTCGGCGGGAGGCCGCCCGGTTCTCATAGTAGTAAGTATCCAGCCGCAAGGCTTCCAGGTTGATACTGTCGTCTCCGCGCGTTCCTGACAGTAGCAGACCGTCCGCCATCACGGCTACCCTGCCAAAGGTGCCCAGTGACTGGTAACTATCGAGGATGACCTGGTAGAGCGTTTGGTGTTTTGGGCTATAAACGACCGAAGCCGTTGACTCAAGCGGCCGGGCATTCCGGGTTGTGCTCTTTTTCCTGACCGTGGTTTGACCAATAATCAGTTGCTGGGCACCGTGCTCCTTGTCAGGCAGGCCGAACAACAGTTTTTGTTGATGGAAATACCGGCCCCGGTAATCTATCCAGGCCATTCGGGTTCGGGCATAGCCGGGGCGCAGCTTGAGGGCGATCAGTCGGGTGTCGGCCAGCAGCCGGCGAGCGCTTATTGGCACGGAACGCATAGCCTGGTTGAAATCCTGCCAGGTCGAGAAGATCAGGCTGTCGGAGGGTTGCCTGGGCCCCATCAGGCTCAGGTCCAGCGCCACCAGGGACAGTTGTTTCCGGTTGGCCAGGTATTTAGCCCGCGGGGTCTTGATGCTCCATGCCTGGTCAATGGGTTCCCACTGGTATCGGCCTCGCAATTCGTTGCCACCCGGGAAGTCGTAACGGCAGGGAATGGAGACCAGGTTCTTGAACTCGCTGGGTATCCCGGTCAGAACGGCACCAGCCTTCCCACAAAAGGGATGGCCTTTTGCACCTTGGTCAGGCCGTGGGAAAAACTGGAAAGCTTGCTTTTTGCGGGTATCCGACAGGGCGAGCAGCTGGCCGTCGTCATTGACCGTAATCTTGAATTTGTCGCGTTTTTTGGCCGCCAGCAGGGTTTCACCGTCCGGGAAGTACCAGAGATCCAGTGTCCTGAAGGGGTTGAACAAGGTGTGGTTGGCGACCGGGGTTGTCAGGGGTACCAGACCTACTGTTGCTGAGAACTCCTGCCGGGCCTGTGCCACCCTGGTGCGCAACACTCCCTTGATGTCAGTGATGAAGGCCCGGGCACTGGCGTTGGTCCAGGCCGTGTCGGGGTGATCCAGGGTCACTTTGAACAGGATTGTCTTGACCATTTGGCCCAGGTCCAGGCTCGTCATCGTCACGCCGGATCGGGGGGTGAACTGACGCACACTCAGGGTATCGTTAGACTTGGCGACGGTCTGCCCGGTGGCCTTGAGTTGCCAGTGTGCAAAGGGTTCTGTTTCCACTGGCAGGTTTTCGCTGACCACCCGGGTGTTGTCCCAGGCCTCGTCCGGTATCCACAGCTGGAAGCCACTGTGGGTATCGGCCAGGAGACTGCCGGAGTGCGCCTGCACAC
>NZ_JAHHPN010000947.1:0-1046 GCF_024606325.1 Endozoicomonas sp. ONNA1 | reverse complement strand
AATGTATTGTGTCACCTTGATGCTCGTCGTCAGAATCTTCTTCATGAAATGCCGGGTAGGGTGAAAGTTTTTCAGTATCTTTGTTGACGCCGAAGTGGTTATAGGGCAAAGCCCAGAGCTGTGAGGGTAGCAACAGGATATAAAGCAAACTGACCAAGAGTAAAATGCGCCTGTGCTGCAAGGCTATATCCGGAGATTTAATTACTTGAGCCATGTTGGCACCTCATAACTTCCTGATTTCAGGGATTGTCATCAAGAGGACCTTCCTATTCACTGGACAGTTTCCCAGCGGAGTGTTGAAAGGAAGATGTAACACAATATAGGATAGTTTTTTGGTGAGTACCTAAAAACTAAACCTGCTCAAGGGGCAGAGGGAATTGACGCTGTAAAAATTAAAGATTCATTTTTTCTCGACAGCTATTTCCCCGTAAATTTCTGAGAACACTATTTTCTCTCAATTGCAACGAAAGGGTGAGGGGAGTCGTGAGGCTCCCCTTACCTGATTAATGGCTACCGGTACCCGATATCCAATTCCGAAGTGCTGCGAGGATCAAGTATCTGCCCAATGAAGATGATTCTATTTGTTAATTTATTATGCAATACATAAAGGAATGGTCGATTAAATTGGATGGATTTTCTCTGATTGCCCCCTCCCCCTCCTCTCGTTGTAGAGATGCGTGTGACAGCTGCGGCTCGGGTCCCATTTTCATTGACCTCAATTGCGCAATGTTGACGAACCAGATTAAGCAAAACACCTGGACCATTAGATAGCATAGCTCCTAATTCGAGGTGCCTTGTAAAAATAGGACGCAGAGGTGTTTTTCTCAGAAAGTAGCTCAATTCAATGTCCGAATCAACTTTAAAGGGTGGAAGTCCAATAGTGATTTTTGAACATGATGGGCATGATTGTTTGGAGTTTAATGATGAAAATAATGCCATTATTATATCTGCTGATATCTCATGGGGCATTATCCCTTCGGGAGGTAAAACGAAAATCATTTCATGGGCTCCCCGGTAAGGAACGGCGACTGCTTGCCAATCATTGT
>NZ_JAHHPN010000946.1:0-4412 GCF_024606325.1 Endozoicomonas sp. ONNA1 | reverse complement strand
ATCCTCAATTTTCTGCCGTCCTCGCTACGGGCGCTATTCTCGGTCAGGCTCCTAGCAAGGACTTCAGGCAGATAACGTGTACTCATAGCGGCTTTCTTTTGTTTTCTCTTCAGGTCTGTGGCTATTCCGGTGCATTCGGTCACTCAGTCCGGTAACATCCGGCCAGTGATTTAGTGAGCATTCATGCTGAGGCCTTATCCTGATGTGCACTTCTGTATCCAGACGATTGACCCGGCAGATTACCTGAAGCAAATCATGATCCTTCATGAACTCATCTAATGAACGTAAAAATTGACGCTACCGCCCGTGGATTTGACCATTGTCTTTTATTGACGCCGGGGAGCATGGGACCAGATAGCTCAGGAGTGAAATTTTTGGATAGCAAAATATTGTGCGCTTATGAAAGGTGAGACGGTAGGTGTGCCTTGGCGAACCCGTGCAAGCTCGCTGCAATAAAGTCGTTGCGTTGAGTTCGAGCGTGTTACACTTTTGTACGAGGCGATAGGAAACGCAAAATAATGAAATTAGGAAGCGAAGGAACGGGCAGGAAGCTCCCACATCTGGCTCCATCTTCAGACTTGCCCAATGAAGTCCAGGGGGTTCACAAGAAAGAGATTACCCGCAAGCAGATAGTGTCTCGCTCAGAACACAAACCCTTCCGGTCACTGGCTGAAAGGGGGATTGAGGCGGTTCCCGTTAAACCCGGTCTGTTGACCCGTGCACTCAGTTCACTGTCGTCCAGTTTTCTGTCTTTCTTCAGCTCTGCGATTGCATCGGTTGCCAGCAACAGTCAGAAAGAAGTTCGCGATTTAATCAATAGACAGCTGGAAAACCAGACAATAATCCATCGAGATATTAAAAAGCTTGAGGAAGGTTTGAAGCCTATTGAGGGGAGACTGCAAACTTTGCGCGAAAGTGTTGAGCTTCTGACTCCTGAACAGATAGGCGAATACGGTGATCTGATAGCAAAGCAGCTCACAAAACACGAGCAGCTGGTTATCAAGAGGGCTCATTTAAGAAAAACCGTTGAGCAGGTGCAATCTTATGAACAGAGTCTGTCTGCCAGTAAAAGTCAACAGTCTCTGAATATGAAAGTGTTGGAAGAGAATATCTCAACCGGCATTGAAGCCCTCATGCTACTGAAAGATGTTTTTAATAAAAGCCAGAAAAAGAAGCACCAGGGCAAGGTGTTTGAAATGCGTCTGGGCGATATCAAAGTGACCGATCCTGACCGTTATGATTTTCAGGTTAAAAATCTGGTGGTCAATGTCGGGCGTTTCTGTTTTGAGAAGGGTTATCTTGAGCTGGAAGTGCCGGAGCTCTCTGCCCATTGTTTTTCTGAGGGGGAAAGCAAAGCGGTTGGCCCTATCAAAATGAAGGGGAGCTGCCGGGTTCGCATTGGTGAGCCTCTTGCTGAACCCTTGAACAAATTATTGACTTGTAGAAAGACAGAGATTTTTAGCGCCTATAAAAAAGTTTCCGAAGCATTGAACTCCCTGTCTGCAGAAACATCCGGACTGGCTGCGCAAAGGCGTCTGGGCGACATTATTCAGTGTTCGGTTGATGGTCTGGAAATGGCAGGGGGGGAAGTGAAGTCAGATCTGTTCACTGAAGCAATGGGAGAAGGGATCATCCGATTATTCTCTCCGCTTGTGACAACCTGGAAAAAAGAACTGGGTGCCCATAGCCTTAAAGAGTCCAGAGTTAAAGAAGCTGGCGATACTGTGAAAGCCGAAAGTTTTGCAGCCCTGTGTCAGGTTAGAGAAAAATCGATAAAGATGTTGGAAGAGGATCTTCCAAAGATTAAGGAAAGTAAGACGAAAAAAGCCTGTCAGGCCATACTGGCGGAATACCGGACAGACCTGAAGCGATCCCGAAATGTGTTGCAGAAGAAGAAAGAGGCGCTATCGGCTCAGAAAAATCATACGGCGGCTGTTGTGTATCGAGAGGCCAATGCCGGAAAATCTGTCCAGTCTTACCAAAATGCCCTGAAGCTCTTTCATACCTTAAGAGGGATTACCAGAAGGCAAACGTCAGGCCAGTCAGCATCTGAATCGATTCATTTCAGCGAGCAGCGCATTGACTTCACAGACACTTCCCATGCCGAATTATCGTCCGCTTCTCTCAAGCTTTCCGGGTTCAGCCTGGGTGATGATGGTGTGCTTGAAATCAAAGTGCCTGATGTTTCCCTGAATCTGGGGCTGGTCAACGAAGTGTCTGATACCTGTGAAGCGTTTCCGGCCAGCTTCAAAGACGTCTCTCTGAAAGTGAGTTCACCCATGGGAAGGATTGTCCATGAAATACTGCTGCTGGACTTTCCTCTTGAGTTTCGGGCACTGGAACGGCTATGGAAACAGTATCAGGCTTGTACCTCTGAACATTACAGCTCTCTTGGTGCCCATGAGCCTGTTAATGTGGCCAGTTACTTTTCTGTCGACATAGGCAGTATGGCTCGTTTGGCAGACGGGGATGTTCGGATTGAAGCTGTAGAGCGACCGGATGAAGATAAAGAGTTGATGGTTCTTGCCGTCTCTCGTCTTATGGGACAGAAGCTTGAGGTCGGCGAGCTGGGTCAGCTGTTTCAAGAAGAAATGGGTATGAATCCTCAGTCGTCCAGTCAGCTTATGAACCTGCTTTGTCTGGGCTTGCTGGGGGAACCGGAACCTTTGATGAACCCTGCGGCTTTAGTGGATGCACCCCTCAAAAATACCGTTGAACAAGTCTCAGTCTCAAGATCTCCGGAAGCTCCTTCTCCTTTTAATGAGCAGAAAGATTTATCGAGTCCTGCTAAACCGACATCCTTACCTAAAGACGTTGAGGTGACTCCAGTCATCAATCAAGAAGGTGATATTAGAGTTAATTCGCTCCCTCAAAGATCAAAACAAACATCGAGTCCTCCTTCTGAAACCCCGGGAGTTAATAGCGATGCCTTGTCAGAGAGTAAAGGTGAAAGCAAGAAGCAAGTGTTCAGGGCACTTCAGGAGGGCGGTGAAAAAACAGTACTGTCCAAGACAGAGATTCGTATGGGCGACCTAAGCCGTTGTCCGGGGGTCAGTCAGTTGAAAGCAAGGGTTAATGGTCACACACCGCAAGTGAGCTTTGCCCTGAAAGCGCCTGTTCTCAAGGTTCTGGGCAAGTTACCTTTGCTGTTGAGTTGGTTGGTGGGATCTGATCTGTCTTTATCGGTTCAGGCTCCCCTGAAAGAGGATGTAGTCCAACTCAGTCAACCTTCCCTTCAAGTTCATAGTGCGAGAGTGCCTTTTTTGGGTACCTGGCTTGCCAATTTTTGGTTAAAGCGTGCCTTGGCTAAAGGGCAGTTAGCCATTAACTCCCATCAGAGTGAAGGGCAGGCGGATCTGCAATTCGTGGGGGTTGAGCAAGCCTGAAGTCAGGATCAGCCCTTCTGTAGTGAATTCTGTCTCGTCCCGGTCTACTTTGTAAGGGGCATAAACTATAAAAACACTGACCCGAAGGATAACTGGCTATAAATGCCTTCTTGCGTTTCGGCTATAGTTTGTTGGCTGGGACGATTTAGCGCGGTTCGTTCACTGATGTTAAAACTCGAAAAAACACAGATCTTTTTGCAGCAGGAGGCTAAAAACAAGCACGAGGCTTTGCAGTTGGCTGGCAGCAAAATGTTGGAAACCGGATTGGTTTCAGCCGACTACCTTCCGGGCATTCACGCCCGGGAGACGCTGGCTTCCACTTTTCTGGACAACGGTATCGCCATACCCCACGGCATGCCTCAGTCTCGCCATGCCATTAAAAAAACGGGTGTGGTGGTCATTCAGTTTCCTGAGGGCGTTGAGTGGGGAGTGAATCAGCCCGTTTTTCTGGCCTTTGGCGTAGCGGCCCACTGCCATGAGCACCTCAGGATTCTGGGGGGGCTTACCCGGGTTCTGGATGATCGCCTTCTATGCCGTTATCTGGCTCGTACCCATGAGCCTGAAAAAATTATCGATGCGCTGGAGGGCAAACCTCTACCGGGGCTTGGCAGTCTCAGTGAATGGCAAAAGGCTTACTTAAATCAAAGCCGGAGAGAAACCTCTGAAAGAGGCTGGGTCAGTCGCACATGCACTAGAAGCAGGGAGCTGACCAGGGAGTATCTCATTAACAATATCAATGGTTTACATGCCAGATGTGGCAGTGCCATGATTGCCGCCCTTACGCACTATGACACCCGTGTATATGTGCGCAATGTCAGCAAGAATGGTGAGTATGTCAACGGCCGCAGTCTGGTCAAACTGCTCGGCCTTGAGCTGGTTTGCGGTGAGACTCTGGGTATCAGGCTTTCCGGTCTTCATGCACATGAAGCGTTAAAGCGGCTCGACCAGTTGATTTCAGAAGAGTTTACTTTGATCTAGCAGCCTGTCGGACTTAAGGCTGTCCTACTGCGGTTGCAATAAATTGGT
>NZ_JAHHPN010000077.1:0-5749 GCF_024606325.1 Endozoicomonas sp. ONNA1 | reverse complement strand
GATCATGAAATAATTCTGGTTTTGTCTCCGGCAGAGAGTATGCTTTATACGGTAAGTCCGAAAATAATTACGGCATTATTTTCATCATTGGACTGTGACGAATCCTCTTCATCCAGCTCAACGATAACTCCCGGACCTCCTCACTCTAAAGTGGATACAAATACTCAAATGAGTGAAGCTTTAAGTCGATCAGGCTCAGGTTTAATTTCTGCAGTCAAAAGCGATCTGAATTCAGGAGCCATGCCAGCTATTCCTTTACCTGTTCGCACGAATGTGTTCAGACAACACAGTGCCACTGAAATTCATGAACAAGGAACCGGGGACGCAGCTTCAGCCCACGTTGGCTGTAAGAGATCACATGAGGGTGTGACGATACAATCGATCCGATTTGATCAATCCTTTATTTATATATTGCGTAATAAAATAACAAAAAGAATCCTCTTCATTGGGCAGATACTTGCTCCACGGGACTCAGACGCAAGGTAAGTGCCAAGCTAGCAACACCTACCCCGCATTGCTTAATTCTGGATGGAAAATAACTAAGAAGCTACTCTGTATTGAACTGCGGATTTCATATTCCGTTGATCGCCCAAGCAAGACAACAGCCCAGTAAACAAGGAGGTTATTCAGATGAAAACTCTAAAGTGAAGAGAATAAGGTACAAACGTGATTTTACTCAGTAAGTCTCTCGATTCAATCTGCCACTACAGGGTCGTTCTGGTGTTGCTCTATTTACTATTGCAACCCTCACAACTTCCGGCTGTAACTTGTGACAAATGCGGCTTTAATTACGATCAGGAAGACGACACATTCTGCCCGTCGTTGGCGTGTTATCAAGAAGATCACCCCCATCAACATGACACCGTGCCATCCCAATCGGCAACACCAGTCAATCCAGTCTCAACTCCTGATGTACAAGCTGATGAATCGCTGAAAAATCAGGAGTTTGCCATCGATCAATTTGTCCATACAGCACTCAATCTTCCTCATGAAGATTTTGTCATTTCCCCTGATAGTCTTTTTCAGACAGTGGCACTGCTACTGTTACAGGCAGGTGCTGACGGTGCGAACAAGCAATTGGATCAACTTCAAAGGGAAGATGAGTATTCTGATCCAACCGATGGAGCAGCATCTAGCATGCCCTCAGCCAGTGAAGCTCGGTCTCTGGCGATTTATAAAGAGAGACTTAAACACATAGCCGACAATGCTCCTGGTAATGTCGACTTCACCAATCTTGGACCTTTAGAAAGCTTGGCTCAAGTGCTCAACACAAATTTTGGCCGTTCAATGCATGGTATCATTCAACATCACTGTATGCACGACAATTGCCGTTTATCTGCGATCATAGAATTCTATAGTTGTTTTTACATTATAGCTATGTGGAAAAGGGCTTTCGGTACCCAAGATGCAGCGTTATTTACCTTACCCGATGGCCAACTAGCCGCTTTAGACAGAATTACGGGAGGAAAAATTAATCCTTCCCAATACGCCAATCACGATGATTGGGAAGCATTTACCTTTCCCTACCTGGAGAACGATGAAATAATTTTAATTTTACCCCAGACAAGGTTATTGCCTAATGAGTTAAGGTCAGAAGTAATAAGCACATTATTTTCGTCATTAGACGCCAAAGAATCTTTTCCTTCCAGCTCAACGATGACGCCCGAACTTCCACACTCTAACGTTGATAAAAACACTGACTTGAGCGAAGCTCTAAGTCAATCAGGTTCACTGGCCATTGCTGTTGTTACCAACGATCTGAGTTCAGGAGCTGTGCCAGTTCTACCTGCTCCTATAAATGTGTTCAGTGAACAAGTAGCCCGGGGGGCCTCTTTATCAGGCGCTGGTTCCAAGAGAGCACATGATGGAGAAACAATACAATCAATCCGATTTGATCGACCCTTTGTTTATATATTTCGTAATAAAATAACAAAAAGAATCATCTTCATTGGGCAGTCAATTGATCATCTGGACTCAGAAGCAAGCAGTCCAGAACCGGAAGCCGACTAATTGCCATGGGGTAGCCTCTTGCCCCCCTCACCGCAATCGATGGAAAATAACAAAGAAACTATTCTATATTGAATTCCGATTTCCACATTCAGTGGAGCGTCCCGATAGAAAAGCTGATTCAGGAAACAAGGCGCTTATTCCGACAAAAACTCTAAAGTCAAAACGATAAGGTGCAAACGTGGTTTTACTGAGTGAGCCTTCCGATTCAATCTGCCAGTACAGAATCGTTCTGGTGTTGCTCTATTTACTGTTGCAACCCTCAGAACTTCTGGCTGTAACTTGTGACAAATGCGGCTTTAGTTACGATTCAGAAGACTTCACATTCTGCCCGATACCGTCGTGTAATATGAGAGATAAGGATCTCCCCTCTCAACATGATACATCGCTTTCCCAATCGGCAATACCAGTAAATGACGACTCAAGTCATGATGTACAAGCTGACGAACACCTTAACGGGCGCAGCTTTAACACACGCTGGTTCTAAGAGAACACATGAAGGAAATACAATACAACCAATCCGATTTGGTGGACCCTTTATTTATATATTGCGTAATAAGATAACAAAAAGAATCATCTTCATTGGACAGATACTTGATCGTCGGGGCTTAAGAGCAAGCACTTCAGAATCGAATACCCATTAATTGGCACAGGGTAGCCTCATGACTCTCCTCACTATAAGCGATGATGAGTAGCAAGATACCCGCTTTTGCAGGCACTTCCGCCTCTTGTTTGAGCCACATTTACCGTTCTGCTCACTTTATGAAGACTGTTTACTGACCGTCAATTCTAATGGGGCTTCAATTTTTACAACGCCTGAACCCTCAAGCCTGTAGGCTGGTCTATTTATTGGATGGGAAGTAACCAGAAAATTATCCTATATTGATTTTCGGATTTCATATTCGGTGACCGTCCAGGGAGGGTAACTGTTTAGTGAACAGGGAAGCAACCCCGATACAAACCCTAAAAATTAAGACCACAAGGTATAAACGTGCTTTTACTGAATAAATCTTCAGACTCAGTCTGGCAGTACAGGTTCTTTCTGGTTATTGCCTCTCTGTTCTATTTCCTGTTTCTACCCTCGCCAATTCTGGCTGTAACCTGTGAAAAGTGCAACTTCGATTATGATCATGAAACCTACACTTTCTGCCCGCGCTGCTTCCTTCTGAATGATCACCTTCAACATGACACAACTCCTTCCCAATCGGCAACGTCAGTCAACCCTTATTTATATGCTGGTCCGGAAGGGGATGAAAGCTGGCGAGGGATTCAAAGCTGTGACTGCGGGTCTATTTACAGACTTGAAGATTTTTCATCTTGCCCGATATGTCCAATTGGAAATGAGTATCTTCAACTTAACAACACATCTACCCAATGGGCAACACCGGTCAACCCTGATTCAAATCCTGGTGTACAATCTGATGAATCCCAGAGATCTCTCCAGCTTGCCATAAATCTTTTTAGCAATGTAGCAGAAGGAATGACTACAAATTTGGTTATCTCCCCTGATGGCCTTTTTCAATCACTGGCACTGATACTCATGGGAGCTACCGGCGAAACTCAGCAATTGCTTCAAAACTGTCTGGGTAACAGTTTTTCTGAGCAATACGGTGCCGCAGCATCAAGCGCAACATTTTGTGGACAGGACCAATACTGTGTTGCAAATTGCATACTCGTATCCCACGAATCTCAGCTTCAGGAGACTTATCGTGATAGGGTCAGGCAGATAAACGTCGCGATTCGTGATAATGTCAACTTTTCCAACCCTGCATCTTTGGAACAACTCGCCCGGGAGCTCAACAAACTATTTTGCGAGTTAACCCGTGGTATGATTCCATTTTTCTGCAACGCCCGCGACTGGGGCTCATCTCATCTCGTAGCACTCATAAATTCTGTTTACTTCATGGGACTTTGGGATAAGCCTTTCAGAACCCGAAGTAAAGGTGAATTTACTTTACCCAATAATCAAAGAGTGATTTTAGATAAATTTTTGAGTGGAGAAATCAGATCTTCCCAATACGCTAGTCAAAATGATTGGCAAGCAGTAACCGTTTTCTACCATGGAGCGCATGAAATGATATTGGTGTTACCCCCGGAAGGAATAATGCCTCAAGAGGTAACGCCAGAAATAATAACAGCATTATTTTCATCATTAGACTCCGAAGAAGCCGATCCATCCAGTTCAACCATCTCTCTCGAACTTCCACCGTTTAAAGTCGATTCGGAAACGGATTTGAACAAAGCTTTAAGTCAGGCAGGTTTAAGTTTCCTTTTTGAAAAGGCCAGTTTGGGAAATATGCTGACTCTCCCTGCACCTCTCAACAGTATGATTTTTAGTCAACATTGTGCCATGGAAGTTAATGAAGCAGGAACCCGGGCCGCAGCTGTCACACGCAGTCGTGTGCTTAGAGGGTTTGGGAGAGAGCCGGGAGAATCCATCACATTTAATCGACCATTTCTTTATATATTGCGTAATATAATCACAAAAAAAATCATCTTCATTGGGCAGATACTTGATCCCGGTAACTTAGGCGCAGGCACTTCAGTATGGCAAACCCATTAATAAGGATTGGGGGGTAGCCTCCTAACTCCCTCACCCTCTTGCTGCAAGCGGAAGGGTGAGGGACTTTAAGAGATTTAAAGTTGCGTATGTAACTATCGAAAAGCAATTGATCTTCAATATATAAAGCGCCAGTACCCTCTGACCTTCAAGCTGGTTTAGTTTTTTGAGCACTCACGAAGAAACTATCCTATATTTGATTTCGAATTACACATTAGGTTGACTTTTTCGCAGGGTAGCGAACCATTAAATAGGGAGATTATTACGAGCCAAACCCTAAAATTAAGACAACAAGGTTCAAACGTGTTTTTACCCAGTAAATCTTTCGATATAGCCTGCCAATACAGGGTCGTTCTGGTATTATTCTGCTTAGTCTGTTGCCTGTTGCTACCTTCTCAGCTTCTGGCAGTGCTTTGTAACAACTGTGGCTATACTTACGATCACCAATACTCTGTACGCTGCCCGGTCTGTCAACATCAAAACTACCACCCTCAACATGGCACAACGCATTCCGAATCGGCAACACAAGCCAATCCCGCTTTACGATCGGATCAATTGCAGGAATATCTGGAGCTTGCCGTAGATGTTCTCAGCCATTCAGCACAAGAAACTCTTGAAAACTCTTTCATTTCCACTGATAGCCTTATTCACACATTGTCACTGTTATTCACAGGTACTTCCGGAGAAAGCTTGCGAATGATTCAAAGATGTGAATGCGGCTTTCTTTTCAGTCGTGAAGCTGTTACATCCTGCCCGATGTGTAAACATAACAAAAATGGCCACACTCAACATGACATGGTGTCTTTCCTATCGGCCACACCAGTAAAGCCTGATTCATATCCTGCTCAACAAGGGGATGAATCGCAAAGAAATCTTGAGCTTGCCATCAATGTTTTTAGCCATGCAGCACGAGAAATGCCTGGAAATTTTGTTATTTCCCCTGATGGCCTTTTTCAGTCACTGGCACTTCTACTCATGGGCGCTGATGGTCTAACCCGGCACTGGCTTGAAGACTGCCTGGGAGAGGACTACTCTGAACCGTCCGGTGCAGAAGGGGCATGTGCAGCCTCCGGTGGACAGGAACAATACTGTATTGCGAATTGCTTGCTCGTGTCCTCTCAACTTCAGCTTCAGGACACCTACCGAGCGAGACTTAAACAAATAAACGCCGATATTCATGAT
>NZ_JAHHPN010000945.1:0-9290 GCF_024606325.1 Endozoicomonas sp. ONNA1 | reverse complement strand
AATGGATTATTAATGCCGTGGGGATGTTGCATACATCGACTCAGATGCCTGAAAAATCGATTACTCAGGTAGATGCAGATTTTTTTCACAAGACAATGGCGGTCAATGTTCTATCCACTCTCTTTTTAGCGCGTTATTTCCTGAATAATTTTAAGGGCAGTGATTGCCCCCGATTTGTTGCACTGTCTGCAAGAGTGGGCAGTATTGAAGATAACCAGTTGGGTGGCTGGTACAGTTACAGGGCATCGAAAGCGGCTCTTAATATGGTGTTGAAAACATTCAGTCATGAGTGGCGAAGGAAAAAGCCTGATGGTTGTGTTGTGGCCATGCATCCGGGCACGGTTGATACTCAGCTTACCGAGCCATTTAAAAAAAATGTTCCACCTGAAAAACTCTTCTCTTCAAATCACTCAGTCCATCAGATGTTGGAAGTTATTCGTCGTCTAAGTTCTGGGCAGAGTGGTCAGTTCCTGGCTTACGATGGCTCTTCGATTCCATGGTAGTTGTTCGAAAATTTGATACTTTGTGATCATACCCTGAGCAATAATCCGGCCCCTCCCGGAAAGCCCGGGGCATAAATGACAAAGCTACTTCACAATTGACATTGAAAGATGGGCATGGAAATTTTCAAAGCCCGCTATGGAAAATTTCTGCCAAAGCAGGCTTTGAAGGTTGATAGCGTCAGGTGAGCATAGACAAGACAACTTCTGCAACAGCTTCTGAAGAGGCAGGATTTTGTCCGGTTACCAACAAACCATCGGTGATACAGTAGGGTGACCAGTCATCTCCCTGACTGTATTCAGCCCCTTTATTTTTGAGTTCATCTTCCAGAAGAAAGGGCACGACATCGGTTAACCCGACAGCGGCTTCTTCGCTGTTGCTGAAACCAGTGACTCGCTTGCCACTGACCAGCGGTGTATTGTCTCCTTTCACAGCATTCAGCAAGACGGCTGGTGCATGGCATACGGCAGAGACTGGTTTCCCTTGTTTGGCAAATGTCTCTATCAGGGCGACGGAGTGCTTGTCATGGGCCAGATCCCATAAAGGACCATGTCCACCCGGATAAAAGACGGCATCATAGTCGTCTGCAGAGACTTCAGACAACTTGACGGTATTCGACAGTTTATCTTGCAGGGCACTGTCAGAATCAAACCTCTTGGTGGCAACCGTCTGAAAGTCTGGCAGGGCACTTTTGGGATCAACAGGCGGTTGTCCTCCCGCAGGGGAAGCCAGAGTTATCTCAGCATTGTGATCCGCAAACACGTAGTAGGGCGCTGCGAACTCCTCGATCCAGAAACCGGTTTTCTCTCCCGTGTCTCCCAGCTTGTCATGGGAGGTCAGGACGAATAGCACCTTCATAAGTTCATCTCCATATGGTCAGGCGGCATGCCTGAGAATTTGGCTGGCTACTTCAGGAGTAATGTTCTGTTTTTCTCCCAACGCAGTCATTTTATGCCGTTTCAGCTGATCAACAAGGTTGGCGATGGCGCTTTCTTCGATGCCATAATCGGACAAACGAGTTCCAATGCCCATCTGTTCAAAGAAATCACGGGTTTTGTCGATGGCTGCATCCATCCTCTCCTGGTCGCTGCCCTCCTTAATGCCCCAGATCCTGTCGGCATACTGAAGCAGCTTGGACGCTTTCTCTTCTCTCATGACATGCATGACAGAGGGAAGCACGATCGCCAGTGTCCGGGCGTGATCCACTCCAAACAGGGCGGTGATCTCATGGCCAATCATATGAGTAGACCAGTCATGGGGCACACCCATGCCAATCAGACCATTCAGGGCCTGGTTTGCAGTCCACATGATCGTGGCTCTTGATTCATAATCCTGCGGTTGTTTGAGAACCACCGGGCCCTGCTCAATCAGGGTTGACAGTAAACCTTCGGCATAGCGATCCTGAACAGGTGCATTCTCACGGGTGGTGAGATACTGCTCCATTACATGAACAAAGGCGTCTACTACACCGTTAGCGGTCTGGCTTTGGGGAAGGCTATAAGTGGTTTCCGGATCCAGCACCGCAAATTGTGGATAGACTTCGGGACTGCTAAAGGCCAGCTTGTCATTCGTGGCTCTGCGGGTAATGACAGACCCGGAGTTGCTTTCCGAGCCTGTGGCTGGAAGGGTAAGAACATTGCCTGCAGGAATGGCCTGGTGGATCCTGGCTTTGTCACTGAGAATGGTCCACGGGTCGCCTTCAAATGGAATAGCGGCGGCAATAAATTTTGTGCCGTCAATCACTGAGCCACCGCCTACCGCCAGCAAGAAATCAATGTTTTCCTGTTTTGCCAGAGCGACTGCTTCCATCAGTGTTTCAAAAGAAGGGTTTGGTTCAATGCCACCAAACTCGGTAATGGATGGGTGGTCTTTCAGGGCTTCCCTGACTTGATCAAGAGTGCCGTTCTTTTTAATGCTACCACCACCATAGGTGATCAGGATTCTGGCATTGCGCGGGATTTCATCAGTAATACGGGCGATCATGCCTTTGCCAAAATGAATGCGCGTTGGGTTGTGAAACGAAAAGTTTTTCATAAATGATCCTGATTCTAATTAACTGAGTTTAACGAGCATTTTGCCGGTATTAATGCCAGAGAAGAGGCCCAGGAAAGCCTCGGGGGCCTGCTCGATACCTTCAAAAACCGTCTCTTTCCAGGAGATCTTGCTTTCCTGTATCCAATGGCTCATTTGTTGAACAAATTCGGGGTAGTGGTCCCAGTGCTCAAACACAATAAAACCCTGCATTTTTAATTTTTTCACAATCATCTGTGACAGGTTAGCCGGTCCGGGAACAGGAGAGGTTGAGTTATACTGATCAATCATGCCACACACAGCTATGCGACCATGATCGTTCATGAGGTCGAGAGCGGCTTCAAGGTGCGGGCCGCCAACATTTTCAAAATAGACATCAATACCTTCAGGGCAGGCTTCGGCAATGGCATTGGCTAAATTGGGGGCGGCCTTGTAATTGACGACAGCATCTATTTTCAATTCTTCCTTCAGGTAGCGTGCTTTTTCATCGGAGCCAACACTGCCGGCAACATAGCAACCTTTAAGCTTTGCAATCTGGCAGACTGTGGACCCCACAGCGCCGGATGCAGCAGAAACAAAAACACGATCACCTTCCTTCAGTTCAGCAATTTGTGTTAACCCCGTCCAGGCTGTCATACCTGGCATACCCAGAATTCCGAGGAAGGCCTGATCGTCAACCTGTGTCTTGGGTAATAGCTGAAGGTCTTGACCCTCAGAAATGAAGTACTCTCGCCAGCCATTCATGCTGGACACTTTACTGCCTTTGGGCAGGGATGGGTTTCTTGACTCTACGACTTCTCCGATGGCTGCGCCTTCAAGAGGGGCATCCAAAGCAAAAGGAGGTATGTAGCTTTTACGATCGATCATGCGTCCACGCATGTAGGGATCCACTGACATCCAAAGATTTTTAACCAGAATTTCACCTTCTTTCAGCTCTGCAACTGGCTGAGAGACCAGCTTGAAGCAGCTGCTGTCAGGCAAACCCTCGGGGCGTCTGACAAGGTGAATCTCGTGACTTTTCTCTATAAACATGAACCGAAATCCTGAAACGATAGTTAAGAGGTAATTTATCGTTGTAATCAATATGACTCCAATGCATCATCGTTATAGTAGTCATGATTGTGAGTAATGATTTTGCCTGTTGATAATCTGTCGTCTTCTGACTTAAATCTGCTGCCGGTCTTGCAAGTTCTCTTGGAGGAGCGCAGTGTGACCCGTGCTGCCGGTCGATTAAATCTGACTCAGCCTGCCATCAGCCGCAGTCTGGCCAGACTCCGGGTACTTTTTGATGATCCTCTATTCACTCGAACTCCCCAGGGGCTGGCGCCCACTCCACGGGCTGAGGATATCGCTCTGGGTTTGCAGAAATCATTGCAAGATATCAGCCAGTTAATTGAACCTCCCCGTTTCATAGCAGCAGAGTCTGAACATAGCTTTCGATTGGCGTCTTCAGATTACGGGGCCCATGTGTTATTGCCTGAAGTCATAAAGAGGTTGAGTCGGGAGGCTCCGGGAATTTCGCTGGAAATTGTGCCCTGGCGCTCGCATTTGCTCCATGAACTGGATCAGCAGAATGTCGATCTGGCAACCTGCTCTATCACCGACGCACCCGCAATGATTCATGGGCGAGGAATAGGTCAGGACAAGTTTGTCTGTGTTGTCAGAGATTCTCACCCTCTGGTGGAGCAGGGTATGGATATTGAGCGCTATGCCAGTCATTCCCATGCATTGATCACCATGGGAGGAGAGCGAAAGGGAGCTGTCGACTATTTGTTGGAAGAGCGGGGATTGTCCCGGCGAATTGCCCTGAGGGTACCGCATTTTATTGCGGCACTGGCTCTGGTTGCCAATACCGATTATATATTGACAGCGCCTTATGGTTTGGTGGGAAGCTGCGCTCATCACTATGGGCTGGCAATACTGCCTTTTCCCATGGAGCAAAAGCCTTTTACCTACTCAATCATATGGCATGAGAGGTATATGAAAGAGCCTGCTCATATCTGGTTCAGGCAGCTGGTCTATGAAGAGCTGACCCAAAAGATCAATCGGCTTCATCTCGAGTGCAAGGTTTGAACACATTGTGATTGATTAAGCGCATGTGAGCATAAAAATTTCGTTTCTTTGTTAATTTTCTGTCACTATGTGAAGTGCTTGGAACAAACAGGGAGTGTTTGAAATGAAAGCTAACGGATTGGCACTTTTGCTGATTTTATTTCCTTTGCCTCTGATGGCTGAACAGGTGGCAGATAATCAACGCTGCTCATCAGGTCTGGCCATCTATATCGCAGGAGAGTATGCCAAAGCATTTGAGGTGCTCAAAGCTGAGGCTGACAAGGGGCTGGACTGTGCACAGCACTGGGTGGCCAGAATGTACCAGATGGGTCATGGAATCCCCATGAACAGAGAGCTTTCTAAAGCCTATTATGAACTGGCTGCCCGTCAGGGGTTTGAGCAGTCCATCATGCAGCTTGAGTTGTTGAAGAACGATTGAGATGACCAGAATAAAAAAAGCCCCTGACCACTTTTATGCTGATCAGGGGCTTTTTTAATGGCCGGGAATGAAGGGTGAGTACGTCCAACCAAGCGTAAACTTTTGTCTGCTGTCATTTTTAGGAAGGGCTAACGTTTTTGAAAGGCACTAAAATAAACGGGGGATAAATTAAACATCTTCAAATTTAAGGTCTATTGTTATGCCTCATCAATAAAGCCTGTAGGCAAATCCAATTATGAAAACGGCAAGACTTCTCACTATGACTCATCTGTTTTTCTTATTCATAGTATCTGTCGTTTTGCCGTTTGATGCCTACAGTGCTGCTTATGCCAATCTATTGAGCTGGACTGGTTGGTTGAGTTCCTCCAAAGCCATTGAAAAAAGGACAGCGGTATCGGAAGGGATTAGCAAGCTGTCGTTTATAGGTAGCGGTCCGCCTCTCCTTCTTGCTTATGGTGGCAAGACGGTTGACGAGAACATCAAGACAGTTTCTGAACTAGAGGACAATCAGCTTTATATCGTCCTGAATAGCCAGCCGGGCGACCTGTTTAATTTTTGTTTCAGAACTCCTCCCGCATTTTCGTCGGGAACTTTGCCCTACCCACCGGTCATTACAAAGCCTTTGACGGGCCAGAGTATGCCTCATATGCAAAACGGGGGAGTAAGACTGATCGCATTGGCACCAGACAGTGATCGCTGGCAGCATGAGTACCTGGCCAGATGGCGTTTACCGCCAGGTAATCAGTCCTTGGTTCTGTCCATTGAAGACAATGAGAGTGGATGGGTTTTAGAGCCAGAATGTAGCGGTATTGTTTCAGAAAGCACTGGTTCACCGTCGTCTTTGGATAGCAGTGTTCACGACGGTCATAATTTCGGTGACAAAAAAAAATCATCTGTCGATATTATTTTCCGTAACACAGAGACTCTAAAAAATGAGCCTGACCATCCTGAAGACAAAAGCCGTTTAAGTGGACCTTTGGCTATACCCGTAGCTTCTGATAGTGCCGATAACCATGAGTCATTCACAAGCTCTGGTGGTGGCGGTTTTGGTGGTGGGAATGATTTTGACGATTTATTCAAGAAAAGGCCGGGAAACGGGATGGCCCCACTTTACTATTTTGAATGGATGAGTGAACTGGTCAGCAGTATGGTCCTGATGCCTGACAATGACGGCCAGACCGTTAAAAAACGGATCTGGGATAGCCGGATTGTGCTCAAAATTAAACAGGGTTGGAATGAGCAGACGATCATTATTTCGCAGGCACTGTGGGACAGGATAAGCAGGGCAAATCTTGAACGGAGTTCAGAACTGTTTCTGGCATTGTCCAGAAGCCCCGATGATCCGGAAGCTGCATTTAATCATTACCTGGACAGTAACCGGGCACAACCATTACAAACAGAAGACTACAGTCGTTATGCACAGCAAGGTTTCATTTTAAGTCCTGAACAATTACGCAGTGTGTCTGTTTTTCCGGGCTATTGCCCCACTGGGACCGGTTGCTCTGGAGGAACCAGTCAGGTTGAAAAGGAAATGGCCGGCCTTGGTATGCAACCACCCACCTATACCCAATCTCAAAGAGACTATGGTCGGCACAATCAAGGCAGCCGTGGAGGAAGGAATAGTGGGGGAGACGATGGGTCGGGTGGGTCTCCAAACGCTGGGTTATGCCAAAAGTGTAGGAAACCTGTACTCGCCTTCAATAAATGCCGTGAATGCCTGAATCGTGAATCTGATCTGGTCGAGCTGGAAGCGACTGAAGAACCGCTTGCTGCGATAAGACGAGATAAAGAAATGCCGGTGTCTGAAGCAAAGGATTTTAATACTTCAGCAATCCATGTATTTCGATGGTTCCAAAGTTTGAGATTCAATGAAAAAAAGAGAGGGGGTTATTTTCGCACTAATGATTTCTGTAATTTGCCAGAGCTTTATAACCTCTTATCTCATGGCCTTGCTTCAGACAAAAATAATCTAAGTAAATTCCATTCGAAATGGGTTGAATTTACAAAAGGAAATTTAGAACTTTACCACCTTATTTCAGAAGTCGGTGAACTGGCAAAATCCCAGGGGGGCGATGATTATGTTGAGGTGACGAGAATTATTAAATCGCTTGCTTTATACAGTAATATATATGAGAGCGAGGTTGCATTAAAACTATTCAGAAATGAATTACTGCACTACTTAAAGAGTAATGATCTCTTGGTGTCAGATGACTGGGATCAGGTTTATTATTCAGGGTTAACCCAACAAAAGAAAGCAAGCCTAATTAATTTTATTTATCAGGTGTTTAAAATAACTGGTCGTTCTCTACAAGAAGAAATTGTCCCATCGGAATATAAAACAATAGTGATGTTTAATAGATTAGCCAGAGATATTTATGCTGAGTATAACTTTGGTCTGCCGGATATTAACGATCAGGGGGAGGGATACACTATTATGTGGGGCTATCCGGACCATATTCAATATTCTTTTATTACCCGATCTAACATGAATAGATTACGTGAGGGTCGAAGTCATCAAGCACTTCAAAAACTGGCATTAGATATTTCTGGCGATGAATCATCAGGAGCTGAAAATGTTAGGGCAATGTTTACCGCTTTGGTTATTATAAGATCAATGTTTGCGGAACGTTTAAGAAAAGTGTTCCCGGAACACGCTTTTTTACTAAAAGATGTTCCTCGTGTGCAACTTGAGTTTTTAAGAACTTTTACCCTTAAAGCCAGAGAACAACTTGTTGAGGTACTAAAACTTACTCGGCCAGAAAAAAAAGACGAATTCGTACGTAATATGTTTTTGGTCTTTGGTATGGTTCCTGAAGAACTGTCCCGGGAGTGGAGCCCTCTATTTGTTCCTTCAGAGCAAGCTGCTGCTCACAAGGAACAAGCTGCTGCTCACAAGGAAGATGTACAAAATGTCAGTCTTCACGCTGACGTGAACGGTTCAGGAGGGGGCTGGCAGGTGATCGGCGATTCAAGAGCACTGAAAAGCAAAAAGAAAAAGCGTTCAGGTTCCACAGGCAGGTCTGTTGCCGGGTATCCACCCTGCGCTGCCCGCTATCGTGATAACTCTCGTCCGGATACAGTTCAGGGGCAGCAGGCTAAGGTCGACATAGGACAGCAGTTCCGACGTCGGCAGTCCTCAACACGGGCCAGTTTGCAGCTGAATGATTCTACCAGAGGTAATGATTTTGGCGGTGTTCAGTTAAATCCTGCACCAGGAAAAAAAGTAAAGCTGACACCTTTGGCGGTCAGGCCCCGGTACGATACTCCGCTGATAGATATTGGTGCCAATCTGGTAGGTAACAACAGATTTCATAACTTAAGTGGAGTTCTGGCTGATGCTGTCCGTTCGGGGGTCGGCACCGTCATTATAACCGGTACTTCTATCCCAATATCTGGACAGGTTCAGGATGAGGTAATGAAATGGGTGGAATCCTCTCCTGTGTCAGACAGAGTAACTGGTCAGGCAACAGCTATTGACGTTTCCTCTGACGCCTCCCGATGTTCTTTATACTATACGGTGGGTTGCCATCCTCACAAGGCCAAAGACTTTTTAAAAGACGGTGGTATCCCGGCGATAAAAGAAATACTTGAGAAAGATCACAGTCGCTGCGTCGCAGTGGGTGAGTGCGGGTTGGATTACGACCGTAACTTCTCAGATGAGAGAGATCAAAGAGAGGCTTTCCGGCAGCAGCTGGCACTGGCTGTGGAAATGAAAAAACCGTTGTTCTTGCATGAGCGTGATGCCCATGACGATTTCAAGGAAATTCTGGAGGGTTATATTGGGCAGCTGCCTGCAAAAAACATGGCCTGCGTTCACTGTTTTACCGGCAATGGCGAGGCTCTTCAAGATTACATCGATATGGGGTGCTCCATTGGAATTACCGGATGGATTGCTGGTAACAATAACAGAGATCTGGTGGAAGCATTGAGTACTGTTGGATGGGATGTTCTGCGGGACCGTCTGATGATTGAGACGGATGCACCATTTTTACGCCCCTTTCAGGTGATGTCCCGAAAAGATAATCCTAAGACGGATAATAAAAAAAGAGTTGATAATGTCCCTGCTAATCTGCCCTATGTGGTCCATGCACTGAGCGAAGTGCTGGGTGTAGATGCAGAAGAGATTGCTGCTGCAAGCACCCGTAATGCCAGGAAGATATTCTCCCTATTTGACGTTGATTGAACTTTTTTTATTGTTTTCGACGACTCCCGGGATCTCTGTTTTCCGAGCGACTGTGTTGGAAAGTCAAATTCCGTCTGAGGGTAA
>NZ_JAHHPN010000944.1:0-2709 GCF_024606325.1 Endozoicomonas sp. ONNA1 | reverse complement strand
GGACAACCGAGCCAGTGCAGAGAATGAACCAGTTTATTGACGACAATGTCCGGCGAAAAATGGCTCGGGAGGCCGGAATTGTAGTCTGTTCAGACAACAGCCACAAAGCCTGCAAAGCTGATCAGAAAAAAGGGATCATTCTTGGTATTCATAACGGTTGGTATGATCTCCAGCAGGTGGCGATTCCGGCTGGCATGACACTGTTGGAAAAGATGCAGTACGAACATGACCCGTCGCTGCTCAGTCCGTCAACACAACAGGCATTGGAGAAAGAGGTGCAGCGGCTAAAGAGCGAAGCTATCCAAATGAACCTGGGCACCTTGACGCAAACCACGCTGGCTTCGGAGGCAGCCCAAAAAGTGCTGAAAAAACGGGGGATTGCCGTGGTCAGCGAGAAGCGACGCTACTTTACCGACAATGAACTCCCGATAGAGAAGGAAATGCTGGTACCAAAGAAGATAGCGAAGCCTGATGCTCGGGAGGATGGATGCTCCAGCGGGGTGGGCATGTACAATCCTTTGATCTTGCTTTGAACATGCAGTTACGGACAACAGACTGCAATGGAACTTTTTACCAGCCGTTTACTCCAAGAACGATAGAATCCCTCCTTACGGAATTGGGCAAATAATAAATTTTACTGGAGTATTACCATGAATGTTGTCCATGGAGCGGCGATCTCTGCGAGCCCGTGCCCTCAACCTCAACCTCAACCAAAGTTCGCCACCCAATCGGCAACAGCCTCTGGCCAATGGACAATCAGCGAGCCAACCCGCAAGCTGTTGCCCCATCCCAGGGAATATGAGCGACAGGAGCTACTGCGGGCCGCTGAGAGTGGACGTCTGGCATTTCGGCATATTGGATTGGTTGAAGAAAGAAATTACTTTGCTGGCAAGGGCACACCAAGACCCTTCACCCTCGCTCTGCCCGGAGAGATGATGCCCACCGAGCGAGTAACAGAAGCGTTAGATCAATGGATGGTAGGCATTACTGATCCCAAATGCCTGTATGTCTATAAACGTGACGCACTGACTAATCGGTTGCTGGAGGAGCCCAGCCTAACACCGGATACACTGACAATAAAACTACTGTCTGATCTACGATCATTACACAAGAAAAGTCGTGAGCGTGCCAATCAAATCATCTGGAGAGTTTATCCCCGTTTCACCTCAGGACATCTGCAAGCAAATGGGACATTCAGTTTACCTAAATTGAAACCCGGCGATTATACCCACATTTATAATTTCCCGGAACTGGTGCTCATCCACTATCGCAAGGAAGAGATCAAATGCTTTTGCGTCTACAACGATAAACGGGCAAATATTGCCGATATCCTGGAGTCCAAGCGTCAGTGTGAAAAGGCATTGGAGCTTAAACCCTTGCCTCTGGTCGTTTATTGTCACCACACAGGTTCTGTACAGGTCTGTTTTGATGATGAGCTGGACAGTCCGCACCTGGCCAACAATGGGCATTCTCTGGGTGATTTCGCATTCTCGCAGAGCATTGACCTGGACAATTTCAGAGCCATGTTGAATCTGCTGCCAATCACTTTGCGGGCAGAGGCACTGAGTTCGGAATTAAGCGTCCCACCGGATATGATGCACAAATTGCAACAGGCCATTGAGCTGCTGAGCGATCCCGAATGTTACAGTTGCGAGAGACTTCTGGAATTAAAACAGAGCGGATTGCCCATCGATCAGCGTTTTGTTAAAAAAGCGTCTGTTAATATTTTCGGAGTGCCTGTTAAATCTTTGCTTGATATTCTTCTGGATACCGAAGTAGCCAGACACAATGGGGGCATGGGACCGGCAACCCCTGCTCAGCAGCAACAGGAGGAAGAAGAAGCTTACCGATTATGTCAGCTCCTTTTGCAGAGCGGGGCAAGGCCGACTGAATGGGGCCTGGGCCATATCAATAATATGGAAGAATTTTTTGACTCTGCAATGCCAGTGGGCATCTTCAATTGTATGGTGGCTACCTCTGCTCCCTTTGAATTCCTCACCCTGCAACATCTTCAGCATTTTCCTTTGACCAGTTGTTCGGGAAGCGTCGTTGAATTTGACCGAATCTGCAGGAACATCAGTCCACAGCAACGGCAGACGTGTCTGAGAAAGGCACTACTTTATGTGACAAGTCTGATGCATCCAACCCTTGAACATATTCAGTGCCACTTATTGGCCCTGTTTCATCACGGGGCTTCCCCGAACAAAGACCTTCTGGATAGTGTTAGAGCCCTTCTGGCATTTCATTACCCCCGCAGTAAGAAAATTATGCGCGTTTATTCCCCGGCTGAATATATCGAATGGTTTGAAAAACTGTGGGAGCAACGGAACGAGCATCCTTTCTATCAGAATTGGTTAGAGCGTGTCCGGCACGCCAAGCAGGAAATCGCGGATCTGAAACGATCTCTCGGCATTAACGATTCTGGTGCGCTGACAACACCATTGGCAGCCGGGACACCAACGGCATTACAGTTTATGGTGGACGCGTTCAGCAAACCGCCGGTCTTGCCTGATCATGTCGGCGATAATGAAAAAACCATCCTGACGGTATTGCAGCATTATTACCGCCGTCCCGGACCGGAACGGGTGATCCAGAACCTTGGCAGACAGACCATGCCAACCGTGTGGAAACCGCTGCACAGTTGCAGTCATGTTCTGCGGGCCAGAAATAATGGTCACTGGTATATGGAATTGCTGGAGAAATTTCAGC
>NZ_JAHHPN010000943.1:0-6259 GCF_024606325.1 Endozoicomonas sp. ONNA1 | reverse complement strand
TGACCACGGAAGATTATTTGCACGCCATTATTTACCACAGTGATGGACAACTGTCGGTGTTTTCTTATCAAGACCAGGTCAATGTCCATCGTTTTGACACCACCATTAAGCCTGCGACAGCAGAGTCCATGCGTCCTGTTTTTGTCGGTGATAACGTCTATCTGGCCGTTGAAAATGCTGATATTGAGGGAGGTAGTCGGCAGGTACAGATGCAAGCAATTTCACTGGGTATTGAAAACTATAACTATCAAAAACCCGCTGCCGCTTCATCGTCCGCAGGATCGTCTTCGGTACTTCCAGATTGGGGAATTGGGCTAATTGCAGCGGGCACTGTGCTGGCTGTATCGGTTGCTGTTATCGTAGTCGTCAAGAGGTTTAAAAAGCAACCCCTTGGAACAGAAGCGGAAACCCACGAATTGCTCTCCTTTTGACATCCTCCCCCCACTTGAAGAGGGTATCACAAAAATGCTGTCAACATGCTAGCATACAAACCATAAAAAGCTGCTGAAAAAATACCGTACCATCGATAAAGCCAGTGACGTACATTCGTAGTGCTTGAATCCAAAAAACCTCCAAAGCATTACAATTTAATTGGTTAGCGCGATTTTGTGACGTAAAAGTAATTTTTGAGAACGGTTACCAGCTGCTCCTGCATTGCTCTGGCTCCTGCATCCACGCAGTCGTGCGGTTGCTATAAATTGGAGTTTTTCCCGCTCACCCGCATGTTTCTGCATGATGACTCCTCATAGTCTATATATACGAACACAAATACGATTAGTCTCATCATTATTTTTCATGGTACTCTCTCAATGAGCAACAGCCCGATGAAAGATCAGTATCGGCAAAGCCCAACTATCTACACAAAGTCGTCTTTATTATTATTGTCACTTGTCGTTTGTTTTCCAAGCTGGAACAGCTGGGCCAGCACTATTAAGCTGGACAATGATCATTTCAATCAATACCTGAGTACCGACCACCCGGTCATAAATACGCCTACTTTAGCCCGTACTTTATCCAGTCCGGTGTCACCTCCAGAAGTTTCATCTGCTGTCCCATCAATATCAGCTCAACCATCAGCCAGCACATTGAACGCTACTTCTGTAACACGTACTTCAACCACTTCGGTATCACCGTCAGTAATTTTATCCGCTGTTCCATCGTCATCAGCACAGCCTTCAACCAGCGCATCGACCACTCATTCTGCGGCACGTACTTCATCCAGTTTGGTGTTACCTTCGGAAGTTTCATCTGCTGTCCTATCGTCATCAGCACAGACTTCAACCAGCGAATTGAGCACTCATTCGATAAGACGAACTTCATCCAGTTCGGTGCCACTTTCTGAAGTTTCATCTGCTGTCTTATCGTCATCGGCACCGCCTTCAACCAGTGAATTGAGTACGGCTTATGTAGCGGGAACTTTATCCAGTTCGGTGTCACCGTCAGTAGTTTCATCTGCTGTCGTATCGTCATCAGCACAACCACCGACCAGCGTGTCGATCACTCATTCTGTGGGACGTACTTCATCCAGTTCGGTGTCACCTTCAGAAGTTTCATCCGCTGTCCTATCGTCGTCAGCACAGCCTTCAACCAGTGAATTGAGCACTCATTCTGCAGTCCATGCTTCACTCAGTTCGGTGTCACCTTCAGAAGTTTCATCCGCTGCCCCATCGTCATCAGCGCAGCCTTCAACCAGTGAATTGAGCACTCATTCTATAGCACGAACTTCATCCAGTTCGGTGCCACTTTCTGTGGTTTCATCTGCTGCCTCATCGTCATCGGCACAGCCTTCAGCCAGTGAATTGAACACGACTTCTGTAGCACGTACTTCATCCGGTTCGATGTCGCCTTCTGAAGTTTCATCTGCTGTCCCATCGTCATCAGCACGGCCTTCAATCCGTGAATTGAGCACTCATTCTATAGCCAGAACTTCATCCAGTTCGGTGCCACTTTCTGAGGTTTTACCTGCTGCCCCATCGTCAACAGCGCAGCCTTCAACCAGTGAATTGAGCACGACTTCTATAGCCCGAACTTTGTCCGGTTCGGTGCCACCTTCTGAAGTTTCATCTGTTGTCTCAGCGTCATCAGCACAGCCTTCAAGCAGCGAATTGGGCACGACTTCTGTAGCACGTACTTCATCCGGTTCAGTGTCACCTTCTCAAGCTTCATCTGCTGCCCCATCGTCATCAGCACAGCCTTCAACCCGTGAATTGAGTACTCGTTCTGTAGCCCATGCTTCACTCAGTTCGGTGTCACCTTCGGAAACTTCATCCGCTGCCCCATCGTCATCAGTACAGCCTTCAACCAGTGAGTTGAGTACTCATTCTATAGCCAGAACTTCATCCGGTTCGATGTCAACTTCTGAAGTTACATCCGCTGTCCTATCGTCATCAGCACAGCCTTCAACCAGTGAATTGAGCACGACTTCTGTAGCACGTACTTCATCCGGTTCGGTGTCACCTTCTGAGGTTTCATCCGCTGTCCCAGCATCATCGGCACAGCCTTTAACCAGCGAATTGATCACCACGTCTGTAGCTCGCACTTCAGCCAGTTCGGTATCACCTTCAGAAGCTTCATCCACCGCCCCATCTTCATCAGCACAGCCAACAATCAGCAAGGCCGTGACTATTGAGCTGGACAATAATAATTTCTATCAATACCTGAATGCTGACCACCCGGTCGAAGGTCGCTACGAGTTAATCAGTGATATCAACCTGAGCGAATTCACTCCCTGGGAACCCGTCGGCAATACCTCCAAACCGTTTTCTGTCACCCTCAATGGCAATGGCCACGTTATTTCCGGCCTCGAAGTTGCAACATCAGCAGATAACACAACCTCAGGCTTGTTCGGGTCGCTACGGGACAGCACCATCAGACAGATCCTGCTTAAACAACCAGAAGTGATCAGTTCCGGAAATACGAGCCCGACCGGTGCACTTGTGGGAGCGTTGAAAGACAGCAGGATTGAAGAGGTGGTCAATTATGCCGGAGCGATCAGAACGGGTGGCTATCACAGTCATGCCGGAGGTTTAGCGGGCAGTGTTTCCGGTAGTGTCATTCGCAATAGTGTCAACACCGCCGCCGTGTTCACAACCGGAAGCACCAGCACAGGCGGTATCGCTGGGGTGGCGGATCAGAGTTCTTCTGTATCAAACAACCTGAATATTGGAACAATAACTTCCAGAAGCCTGGATAACTCACCTGCCGGTGGCATTGTTGGAAGGCTGAAAGGCAATGGCGTTGCCAACAACAATGTGAACACCGGGGAGGTTAATGCTGGCCATACCGAAGATTCCGGAGGGATTGTAGGAAAAGCAGGATCAGCCAGACTGTTACATAACCTGAACACCGGAAAAATTGCCTCCGATTATTTGAGCGTTACTTCCTGGAAAAGAGCTGGGAGCATTGGCGGAATAGTAGGGTATACGGAAAGACAAACTCTGGTCAGCAAAAACCTCAACACAGGTAGCACGTCTGGAAAGCATAGCACCCAAGTGGGTGGAATAAGTGGGCAATCGGTCAACTCTAGCGTTGTTCAAAACGTAAATGCCGGAGCTGTCAGTTCTGACGGCAATCTTGCAGATATCGGAGGTATTGCCGGAGTAGCAAGGGGTGGAAGTATTCATGACAACCTGAATGCTGGACCAGTCATTGGGAAAGGGGATGATAGTCGGGCTGGCGGTATGTCCTCGCTGGCTCGTCGGGCCTCGGTTTATAACAATGTTAATACCGGCTTCATTAATTCAACTAGCCATCTAAGCCCGGCAGTTGCAAACGTTTACGAGGCAGACCTCATTGAGAATAATCTGGATACTTTCACAAAGTATTACCGGGTTTCTACTGTCGATTTCAATGGATATAATGCAGGTGTCGTAAGAGTATCGGAAAGTGCTCTCAAATCAGGCTTAAACGGCTTAAGCAGCAGGCTCTGGAATGCCGGTGATACAACAGAGCTGCCGATGCTCAGAGGTATTAACACCCCCTACCGTGAACTGGACAGAATCAATGGCACCCAACCAACAAATAACCCGTTTCCCACCGTCCTGAATGAGTTCGCTGACCCAGGTGGCGCCGAAGACGCGACCTCTTTCAATCGTACTGTCTGGAACGGTCGACATGGTTATTTACCGTTTCCTAAAGTTTTCTCTGAACTGCAAACATTACTGGCCGTAATGGATTGCACACTTGGGGGATTTGACTGCAGCGGGGTAAAGGACATCACAGCAACTCTGTTGGCTACAGCATTGTCATCCGCAAAATTATCATCCGCAAAGCCGCTCACCACTGAATTGACCACGGCTGCTGCAATCAGAGCCTTACCTGATTTGGAGTCACCATCAGACACAATATCGGCAACATCATCCTCATTGGCACAGCCGCTAACCCGTCTATTGAGCACGGCTGCTGCATCCAGTGCCCTGCCAGACAGTCCATCCCCCACAACCCATTCACTTGACCTGTCAAACTGCCAGCCACCAGAAGGCACACCACTCTTTCAAACCTATGACCCGGAAAACCAACGGGTATACGTCGTCATTCAGCCTGAGTCGCCTTCCAAAGGGATTGTTCTGGCGCGCTATAAAGGTTCTGCACTGGACCAACAATTTGGCCAGTGCGGCATTGTGACTTACACAACCTCTGCCGACTACTCCAGACTACTGGATTCCTACCCGTCTCTGACAGGGCAGGTTATTCACGAAAAGACGGGCTCTCATCTGGTTCTTGTTGCAACAACACAGTCAGGAAAAGCAATTCTGTTCGAGTTCCCGTTAAGTGCTACCCGGAGCTACCGGGGAGAATTCACTGTACGTAACGACCTGTTCCCTGAAAGTGTGCAAATTAATGATACCGCTTATCATCAGGGCGCTATTTATTTTACAGGAACCCTCGATAACAGCCTGTTGGTGGGTCGTTACCAGCAGCGACGGATCTTTCTTTCTGAAAACAGTGGCTCGTATGATAAAGAACAAGGGATTCATTTAAAGCTATCCCAAGACGGCAAACGCCTTTATGTAACCGGTCAAAGTGAAGAAGATGCACCCGATCCTCTGTTTATCAGACAATACGACAGTCAACAGCTAAAACCCACTGCCTCTTTTGGCAACAATGGCAGAGGGATAATAGCCACCAATTACGATGACATGATCAACAGCCAGCAGGACATCCTGATACAAAAAGATCAGGTCTTCGTTGCCCTATACAGCCCTGAGGGAAAAAAACTTTCTATTCGCCGGTTCGCCAGTGACAATGGACAGATGGACAGTGCTTATATGATTGACGACAGTATTGATTTTCCTTCCCCCGCACCGGGTTCGTTCGCGACCGTCAGGCTGATAGCAACAGAAGATTATCTGCACGCCGTTATCTACAACAGCGATGGACGACTGACCGTATTGACCTACAAAGATCAGGTCAATAACCATCGTCTTGGCACCACGTTTAAACCCGCGACAGCCAATACTATGCGCCCGGTTTTTGTCGGTAACAAGGTCTATCTGGCTGTTGAAATTGATGATACCGGGGAAGGCAACGAGCGAGTTCGGATGCAAGAAATTGCTCTGGATCTGGAGGGTCTGGAGGGTCTGGGAAACGATAACCTTCAGAAACCTTATGATGATTTATCGCCTTCGCAATCCTCTTCAGACACTTCTGATTGGAAAACCGGGCTCATTATTGTCGGCGCTCTCGTAGTCGTTGCAACGGTTACGGTGATCGTAGCCATTAAGAAGTTTAAAAAGCAACCCCTTGGATCAGGAGCGGAAACCCACGAATTGATGCCCATAAAGGCTAATTCGGCTTAGCGCAAACCCGCATAAATGGCTCCCGGCAGGGCTGTCTGGTTATCCTTGCAAAAGACAGGATGACCTGCCCGACTCAGCCAGAAAAGGTTACCCCTGATCCCCCCCCTCTGCTCAAACTGGAACTTTTCCCGGTTGCCAACATGTTTCTGCATGATGGCTCCCCATAGTCTATATATACGAACACGAATACGACTAGTTCTCATCATTATTTTTTGTGGTACTTACTCAATGAATAACCGTTCGATGAAAGATCAGTATCGGCAAAGCCTAACTATCTGCACAAAGTCGTCTTTACTGTTATTGTCACTTGTCGTTTGTTTTCCAAATTGGCACAGTTGGGCCAGCACATCCGTAGCTCACACTTCATCCAGTTCGGTGTCACCGTCAGAAGTTTCATCGGCTGTCCCGGTGTCAACTTCTGAAGTGCCAACCACTGCCCCAGCGTCATCAGCACCGCCACC
>NZ_JAHHPN010000942.1:0-2956 GCF_024606325.1 Endozoicomonas sp. ONNA1 | reverse complement strand
TACGGTCAAGAGTCAGCAGGACATTCTGATACAAAAAGACCAGATCTACTTTGCCGTATTCAGTCCTGAGGAAGAGACACTTTCTATTCGCCGCTTCGCTGCTGACAATGGACAGATGGATAGTGCTTTTATGATTGACGACAAGATTTATTTTTCTTCCCAAACAACCGATTCGTTTGCAACCGTCAAGCTGATGACCAAGGAAGATTATTTGCACGCCATTATTTACCACAGTGATGGACGACTGTCCGTGTTTACTTATCAAGATCAGGTCAATTTCTATCGTTTTGACACCACCATTCAACCTGCAGCAGCAAAGTCTATGCGCCCTGTTTTTGTTGGTAATAAAGTCTATCTGGCTGTTGAAAATGCTTATATTGAGGGAGGTAGCCGGCAGGTACAGATGCAAGCAATTTCACTGGGTCTTGAAAACTATAACTATCAAAAATCCGCTGTCGCTTTATCCTCTGCGGGATCGTCTTCGGCCATTCAAGGTGGGGGAATTAGGCTTATTAGAACGGGCACTGTGTTGGCTGTATCGGTTGCAGTTATCGTGGCCATTAAGAAGTTCTAAAGACAACCACTTGAAACAAAAATGGAAACTGCTGAGTTGCCCCCTGCTCAAAATTAAGTTTTTAACGGCTATCTGCATGATGATTCATTGTGGTCTATACATACGAATGCTGAATACGAGTGCGAATATTTATTCTCATCTGTGGTTGTGCCTCAATGAACAAAAACGTGATAAAAAATCAAAATCGGCAAAGCTTTGTTATCAGCAAAAAGCCACTAGCATTATTACTGTCACTTGTCGTTTTTTTTCCAAGCTGGAACAATTGCGCCGACACTATTGAGCTGGACAATAATAATTTCAAGCACTATCTGAATGCCGACCACCCGGTCAAAGGTCGCTATCGGTTAATCGGTGATATTGACCTGAGCCGATTCATTCCCTGGAAACCCGTAGGCAATACCTCTAATCCGTTTTCTCTCATCCTGTATGGCAACGGCCATGTTATTTCCAACCTTGAGGTTGCAACGTTAGCAAATAACACTGCCTCAGGATTGTTCGGGTCATTGCAAAACAGCACCATCAGGCAGATCCTGCTAAAACAACCAAAAGTGACCAGCTCCGGAAATATGAGCCCAACGGGTGCACTGGTGGGAGAGTTGGAAGGCAGCAGGATTGAAGAGGTGGTCAATTATGCCGGAACCATCAAAACGTCGGGGTTTCGCAGTCATGCCGGAGGTTTAGCGGGCAGTGTTTCTGGTAGCGTCATACGCGATAGTGTCAACACCGGCACCGTTTTCACAACCGGAACCGCCACCAGCACAGGTGGCATTGCTGGATTTGCAAGTCGGGCATCGTCCCTGTCAAATGCCCTGAATACCGGAAAAATAGTCTCCAGAAATTTACATTCCTCGCCTGCCGGCGGCATTGTCGGTACCCTGAAAGGCGACAGCCTTGCTAACAACAATGTCAATACCGGTGAAGTTAATGTTGGCTTTACCGAATATTCCGGGGGCATCGCAGGAGAAGCAGAAGCAGCGGAGGTATTATATAACCTCAACACTGGAAACATTGCCTCAGATTATTCGAGAGCCTACTGTAGGCTAGGTGGAAGCAGTGGTGGAATAGTGGGGCACGCCTCCAGGCAAAGCCTGGTCAGCAAAAATCTCAATACGGGTAGCATTTTTACCAGGGATTGGCGTACCTACGGAGGAGGAATAGCAGGAGATGTAGTCAACACTACTGTTATTCAAAATGTTAATGCCGGAACGGTCACGACTCACGACTATCAGTCATCTGCCGGGGGAATTACCGGAGAAGCTGCTGAAGGTTCAGGCATTCGGGACAACCTGAATGCCGGAGCAATCATAACAAAAGGTGTGAATGGTCACTTGGGTGGTATTACCGGGGCTGCCACTCTTTCAACCTCAGTGTACAACAATGTTAATACAGGGTCGGTTGAAGCCCGGGAAATCTATAGCTATGAAAGCGGTGGAGCGGGCAGAGTTTGGAGAGCAGGTTCCATTGAGCATAACCTGGATACTTTCACAAAGTATCAATGGATCAGGAGAGGTAGTGGATTTAATGGACGCAATCAAGGTGTCATAAGACTATCGAAAAGTGCCCTCAAATCAAACGTAACCCTATTGAACAGCACGCTCTGGAATGCCGGTGATGCCTCACAGCTTCCAATGCTCAGAGGCATTAATACTCCCTACCGTGAACTTGCCCGAATAAATGGTACCAAACAAACAAACAATCAGTTCCCGTCGGCCCTGAATGAGTTTGCAGATCCCGGTGGTGCTTCAAATGCCACCTCTTTCAATCGTACTGTCTGGAACAATCGGGATGGCTATTTGCCGTTTCTGAAAGTTTTCTCCAAACCACAAACATCACTGGCCGGGATTGACTGTACAGAAGGGGGATTTGATTGCGGCAAGGAGAATACTCCGTCAGCGATACAGTCTTCAACCACCTATTCTCAAGGCTTGTCAGGTAACTGCCCGCCACCAGAAGGCACGCCACTCTTTCAAGCGTATGATCCTGAAAACCAGCAGGTGTATGTTGTCATTCAACCTGAGCCGTCTTCTGAAGGGGCTTCCACAGGAGTTATTCTGGCACGCTATAAAGGTTCTGAACTGGATCAACAATTTGGACGGTGCGGCGTTGTAACTTACACCACCTCTTCCGACTACTCTGGAATACTGGATTCCTACCCGTCTCTGACTGGGCAGGTTATTCACGAAAAGGCAAGTTCTCACCTGTTTCTTGTTGCAACAACACAGTCAGGAAAAGCAGTTCTATTCGAGTTCTCGTTAAGTGCTGCCCAGAGCTACCGGGCAGAATTCACTGTACGTAACGACCTATTCCCTGAAAATGTACAAATTAAGGATACCGCTTATCATCAGGGCGTCATGTATTTAACAGGCACCCTCGATAACAGCC
>NZ_JAHHPN010000941.1:0-2949 GCF_024606325.1 Endozoicomonas sp. ONNA1 | reverse complement strand
GTCAGGTTACTGATGTTTTTATCTGTTCGTTCGGTTGGATAAGAACGCCCCCTAGGGTGTCCTATTTTTTTTTTGGCAACGACCTACTATCAAAATGAAACTTTCGTACGATTTGAAGGTCAAATTATTTAAGCAGTTTAAATTGAGTCCTTCAGAATGTAGTAGGGAGATTAACCATGGATGGTCAAATTGGTGGAGGAATAAACAAACCCGTTCGTAACAACGGCGTGCCTCATAACAGCGTGCCTGATAGTGGCATTCCAGCCAAGAGAGCAAAGCTTGATGATCTTTCAACGATTGCAAAAGTCTGCTCTGATGTAGCGATCAAACTCAAGCTGTCGTCATCTCCGATGAAGATGCCTGACAAGACGAGAACCGTATCCTCAACGAATTCCTCACTCCATAAGCCCCCTCATGCCTTCAATTTTCGTTTTGTCGCCAGTGATGATGAGGTTCGACAGCTTTTGGTTAATCAGACCTATGATGAACATTGTGCTGTCACTGTTATTTCCCACCCCGATGACCTCTCACAGGCCAACCTGGTAACCCGGTTGAGTATTTCCGGCGATGGTCGCCACACTCTGCGTCCGGGCAAGTTATTTGAAGGTTCAAAGCCATTCACCCTGGTGATGGATATCCGCAAACTCAGCAGCGAAGATCTGCCAAAATTTAACGATCTGCTGGACCCGGATAACCCCTGTCTGTACGACAAAGTCAGTCAGAAAAAACGACCTCTAGGCGGGCATGTCTCTCTGCTGGTCTTGGCAGACCCTGCGCAGTTGGCAGCGGTTGGCGGGGGTGGCGATGCCCCCGGGGCTGATTTCTGGCGACGCATTAATCGACCGGGCAATACCTGGCAGTTCAATGCAAAGACCGGCAATGCCCCATCGATGGATATCGACGCACTTCCTCCGGTATTGGCTGAACTCCCTTCTGCCGAAGGCACTATGAACGACGATGATACCCTTCTTATTGACTGCCACTTGCACAGCAACTGGCGACAGTTGCTGCTGGGCGGCCCCGGAGTGGATCAGCAGGGGCGAATCCGGCACATCCCTGGCAGGCTTGAGTGTCTGAGGGCCGGACAACGGGTGATTCTGAAAGGGGCCAACTGGCAGGATCTGGCCTTTGAACAGACGATTCGACAGATGCTCGCGCAAAAGTGTTTTGAGAGCAACGGGAAGAACTGTGAGTTACCCGACGATGTTCATTTTTATCAAATGCCGGTAGGGAAGGATGAGCTGCATTCACTGTTTCAAAGTTTATCCAACCCGCTACCCCATTCTGGTGATACTTCAGGAAACCCGATCATCATTAACCAGAGTAATATCAGCGAATGGCTGAACCCGATTGCCATTGCCCAGGAAGGCTACGCAGTGCCTAACAACCGTCTATTGGAACAGGTTCGAGCGGGTGGGACAGTCACCGTAACGTCTCCCCTCACTGAGGCACTTTGGTTTCGTTTGCTGGGTTCACTGCAGACGATTCGCGAGACAACGGGTCTGGAGCCTCGACTCCAGGTGGCTCATTCACGACAGCAGCCGAAAGCCCTGGGATTAGCAGAAAACGACGAGCGACCTCTGTCCAGAAACCCTCAGTTACAGAAAAAAGCCAGCAATGACGATTCTTTTGAGGCCGTCACTTATCGGCAACATGTCCAGGCCAGTCATTGGATCCGTCATCACCGGGGAGACCCTCTGGTCATCCAGGTCAATGAACAGACCGGCTTCAGTCAGCTATTTGATAATATCCATATCACCTCAGAACAAAAGGCCCATTTTGGACGACGTCAGAGTGAGTTGCAGAAAGCATTAACCGCAGGCAGGCCGGTGGTATTCCTGGGACTCGAAAGTAATCCAACACTTCAGCAGCTGCTGGAACCCCTGGTGGTTGGACAGCCTTTGTTGGTGAATGGCCAATTACGGGCCTACCCGCAGGCTCAAGTCACTTTACTCTGGCCTGAATCTGCGATAAGCCCATCACCAGTATTTCGTTCGATGCTTGCCACGGATAAACCCTGTCCTGAGGTCGATCTCTGGGATATTAATGCCCGCAAACATGATATCTCCAGGACTGAGCTGCCAGAACAAGCGCTTGATAAACTTTATGAAGCGTTTACAACCGTACCTGACCACCTTTGTAACCCTCTGCCTGAAATGACCGAAGCGTTGTTGAATAACCTGATACTGGCTGCCCGACAAGCACAGCAGGTTGACCAGTCCCCACAGCTTTTACCACGCCACTGGCGCAAAGCCATCGATAGCGTCATCACCCATGGCACACGACAGCATCCGACCGTGCGTGATTTTATGAAAGTGGCTTGCAGGCATTTTTTACCGGACGTGCACTGCAAGCCGGATGAGGATCAAACCGCCTCGGTAGACCCGGATCAGTTAACTGCCATCATCAACAGTGCTCAGCAGTTGGACAGAGCGTTTGTGAGGCAAAACCTGTGGCCACTGGTCAGAGCCCTTGACCCGGCTGTATTTAATGAAAAATTACAGCTGTCCTATAAAGAGCCATTTTCGCGGTGGACTGCGAAAGAAGTTCTGGACAAGCTCTGCGCCCTGATCATGGCCCATGTGCCTGAAGCACAACGACAGGCAGTGGCGTATCTGTTGGAAGTCGATCCGGAGGCAACAGAGCAATGTCCACCGTCAGCCATCAGGCCATCAAGACAGATCAAACGTTTACAAGATGCACTGGCTTCTGGCTGGCAGCTAACCCTACCGTCAGGGCAGACCCGATCCGAGGCCATTCACGCTCTGGCCAACGATTGTTTTCAGATTGCCCGGGGAGAATATGTAACAGAGAATTCTGACGCAAAACGTATTGAACGTATAGAAAATCGACTGTCTGCATCACTGGCATGGCAGGGTTCCGCTGACAAGCCCTTGTCACTACTGGCCCGGGATCTTTATCACGGCGAAATGAGTCAGAAGGATCGTG
>NZ_JAHHPN010000940.1:0-1282 GCF_024606325.1 Endozoicomonas sp. ONNA1 | reverse complement strand
CTCTTCCTGCTGCTGCCAAAGCATAAAGATACAGGCGACCTCCTGAGCAGGCTTTGGCTCCCAGCGACAGTGCTTTAAGAACGTGTGTGCCCCTTTGTATCCCCCCGTCGCATATCACATCAATCTGGTCTCCTACGGCATCTACAATTTCTGCCAGTTGATCAAAGGGCGAGCGTGAGCCATCCAGCTGTCGACCGCCATGATTGGAAATCATAATGGCCGCAGCGCCGATATCTACGGCCCTGCGTGCATCTTCAACCGACATGATGCCTTTTAGTGCTAATGGTTTTTCCCAGTAGTGGATAATTTCTTCTGCTGCCTGCCAGTCCATACTCTGATCCAGCATGGTACTGAAGTAGTGACCGACCGACAGGGTAATGCGGGTGCCTTCGCCAACATAGTCCTGAAGCTGAGGCAGCTCAAAGCCACCATGGGAAACGTAATTCAGAACCCAGGCCGGATGGCAGGTGAAACTCAGCAGACTCTTCAATGTCAGTTTGGGCGGGATGGTAAAACCGGTGACGAGATCTCTTTCTCTGTTGCCACCAACGGCTGTATCCACCGTTAATGCCATAGCATCGAAGTTGGCCGCCTTGCATCGGTCAATCATATTGCGAGTCAGACCCTTATCTTTATGCACATAGAGCTGGAACAGCTTCGGAGTTTTAATAGTTGAACCAATGTCTTCTATGCTGGTAGTGCCCAGAGAAGACAGGCCAAAAAGAGTGCCATACTGTTCGGCTGCTCTGCCCACAGCCATCTCACCTTCATGGTGAAAGAGACACTGCAGTGCGGTGGGCGATAAGAAGAGAGGGATGTCCAGATCCAAACCCATAACCCGGGTAGAGAGATCAACATGCTCTGCACCTCTCAATACATTGGGCACCAGGTCACAATTGGAGTAGGCCTCAGTATTTCTTCGCAGTGTGGTCTCATCATCCGCAGCACCGTCGATGTAATGAAAAATAGGGGAGGGCAGCCGTCGTCGGGCGAACTCCCTAAAGTCTCTGGTGTTGTGACAGTGTTTCAGACGCATGGCTTCCCGGATCGCCTGCCGTCGGTGACAGGCTGGAGTCGGATCATGAAAAAGGTTCAGCGTCTTATGTATAGCATTGCTTTGGAGCAGATCAACAGGAAACCGGCATATGGCCTGATCCAGTTGACCTGACTATTCGTACAGGAAAAGATAATTGTACTTTCGATCGTGGTGGTTTCTGGCTGACCTCTTACTAGCAGCCTGTCGGACTTAAGGCTGTCCTACTGCGGTTGCAATAAATTGGTC
>NZ_JAHHPN010000939.1:0-2007 GCF_024606325.1 Endozoicomonas sp. ONNA1 | reverse complement strand
GTGCTCTTGCTGTGCTGCAGCCAGCAAGCCCTCCACCGACGACGATGGCACTCTGAGCCATGCTGTCATTGTCCGGCTGACGGTGGGGCAGAAACCATAACGGCTTGGTATTCAGTTTTTTGGCTGTTTGAGTCAGTCTGCCTTTGATCATGTCCCGTTTGTGCCCGAAGCCGTCGCTTTTTTCGACACTGAAGCCCGCCTGACTGAGCCCGTCCCGGACGATTCTTGCGGCCGTGAAGGTTGCGTAGGTAGTGTCCGAATGGCTTTTGGCTGCAATAGCTTTAAATAGCTCCGGTTGCCACATCTGAGGGTTTTTCGCAGGGCTGAAGCCATCGAGAAACCAGGCGTCAACCCGGCCTTCCAGCTTTGGCAGTGTGTTCAGTACATCGCCCATGCAGATTGTCAGTTTTACTTTGCCATTAGCAAAGCTAAAATGCTGATATCCTTCAACAGCGGGCATATAGCATTCAACCAGTGGGGCGGTGTACTTTGCCAGTTCAGGCCACATGGAGAGTGCTTTCCGGAGATCTTCCCGGGACAGGGGGTACTTTTCGGTCGACAGATAATGAAGTCTTGACGACTCAGGTGCTTCTTCCTCGAAACAGGCCCAGGTACAGAGAAAGTTGAGCCCCGTGCCAAAGCCGGTTTCCCCGAGAGAAAAGCATTGATTTTGATTCAGGGCGGCGAAGCGCTTTGGCAGATCATTGCCTTCAATAAATACGTGCCGGGTTTCCCTGATGCCTGAATCGCTGGAAAAGTAAATATCGTCAAATGCAGTGGATGCAGGCTGACCGTTTTCTTTCCATTCAAGGTCGGCATGAGTGACAGACAGGACTGCAGAATCAGATTTACGGCTCATGCGGCTTCCTTAATGATGTGGGAGAGAGTTTGTAGACAGGTCTCTCGCTTCACTTTTTCAAACAGTTCGCGGGCATTGACGGAGCTTTTACTCATCATGCTTAGCCATTGTTTCAGCCTGCCATCCAGGTAGCGTCTGGGGTTATTGATGAAGTAAGGATGATCCTGCTCTGGATTTTCGGGTGTAAGCAGCACTTTTTCGGTGAATTTCTGGATCAGTGAAAGAGAACGAGCCCAGCGTTCTTCCTGACATTGATTGTGCTGGCTGGCGACAATAGCCGCAGGCAGATCCGGGTCGCGAAGGATACCCCGACCAATCATAATGTCCCGACAGCCAGATACTTCCCGGCAGCGCTGGGCATCCTCAACTTTGAAAATATCACCATTGGCTACCAGAGGAATGGACAGAGCCTCTCGCAACTGAACCAGTTCCTGCCAGTGAGCAGGGGGTTTATAACCCTGAAGCTTGGTTCTGGCATGAACCACCAGAGTGCTGGCGCCGGCACTTTCTATGGCCTGAGCATTTTCCAGGGCAAGGTCGCTATCCAAATAGCCCAATCTCATTTTGGCACTGACAGACACTTCCGCAGGAACCGCTTTTCGAACCGCTGAAACAATCTCATGAATAAGCTCGGGTTCTTTCAGGAGTACTGCACCTCCTTTATGGCGATTGACGGTTTTAGCCGGACAGCCAAAATTTAAATCGATTCCCAGCGCTCCGAGTCGGGCCGCTTTGGCTGCGTTATAGGCCATCATTTCAGAATTATTGCCAAGAAACTGTATGTGGACAGGTGTTCCACTTCGTGTACGGCAGCCGTGTTTGAGTTCGGGGCAGATCCGCTGAAAAGTTTGTGTAGGCAGCCGAGTGTCCGTGATGCGGATAAATTCTGTTATGCACAGATCAATGCCGCCCGCTTCGGTCAGCAGCTCTCGCAGAAGGTAATCAACGACTCCTTCCATGGGGGCGAGGGTTATAGTGCTCATGAATGAATAGGGTGTCGCTCTTGGGCAAACGAAACAATTTAACAGAAATTCCTCTGCAGGGGACAATTTCGAGACAAAGCTTGATATAAAAGGGTGAATAGTTGGCCGACAGCAGGTATTCTGCAAGCTCATTACCTCAAGCAGTCACCTTTCGTGCAACACACA
>NZ_JAHHPN010000938.1:0-1073 GCF_024606325.1 Endozoicomonas sp. ONNA1 | reverse complement strand
AAGAACACCAGTGAATCTCACCCGGATACATTTTTCCCCGATCGGGCGTTTTACGGTGCCTGTGTTTACGGGGATTTGGATCACCTGGAGGAATCACTAGCAGAAGGAGTCAATGTCAATGCTGTTATGGAAGCTGATTACACAGCCTTGATGTGGGCATCCTATAATGGGCAAAAGGACGTCGTCGAACGCCTGATCAACGCCGGGGCAAATCTCAACGCTGCCTGTTCGACGGGTGCAACCGCACTGTTTGTCGCTGCCCAGGAAAATAAACCCGAGTGTGTGAAACTCTTGGTCGAAGCCAAGGCGGACCTCAACGCCGACCGTTCGGATGGCGTCACTCCGCTGTTTATCGCTGCTCAGCAAAATAACACCGACTGCGTAAAAATCCTGATCAACACCGGGACAGATCCCAACGTTTCCCGGACCTCGGATGGCGCCACCGCACTGTTAGTCGCAGTCTGGGCGGGCAATACCGAATGCGTAAAACTCCTGATCGAAGCTCAGGCGGATGTCAACGCCCGGAATAAAAATGGCACCACCCCACTGTTCATAGCAGCCCAGATGGACAATATCGACTGCGTGAAACTCCTGATTAACGCCGGGGCGGATCTCGACGCTGCCATATCGAATGGCGCTACCCCGCTCTCCATCGCGGCTGAGATGGGCAATACCGACTGCGTGGAAGCCCTGATCGAGGCCGGGGCAAGGTAGGTAACTCAAGCGACGCACCATCCTGAAAATCAGCTATTATTGACTGCATGAAAAATGATCTTATAGAACCTTTCCCACCAGACTACTTTTGTCGTCTTTTGGCAAAACCACTGCAATGGGCGTGTCAGCGCTTTTGGAACTTGCATTATTTTCTTGATCTATCCTTCCTCCCTGAACACCAGAATGCAAGGGTAGAATCATCAAGCACTCACTCTTTGCAGCACCACTGTTGATAATGACATTGTCCGTCGTCTGTCAGGCTCAACCGTTGATCAGACGTTTTGTTGTCGAGCTTGAACAGAAAGCAGGTTCTCCAAACCAGAACGTTTTTATAACACCTGACCAACATACACTGTCGT
>NZ_JAHHPN010000937.1:0-13237 GCF_024606325.1 Endozoicomonas sp. ONNA1 | reverse complement strand
AGCAAACCTGCCCTGAGTGCCGGAAGACCCTGCCAAATGCGAAAGCCCTGTCGGTTCACAAAAGAAGAGATCACACCCCAGAACAAACCTGCCCTGAGTGCCAGAAGACTCTGCCAAACGCTCAAGCCCTGTCTGATCACAGAAGGAAGCACCGAAAATGAAAGCTTGATGATACAAACCGGAATACACTTACGAAGTAACCCAATCACCGATAGCCCGTTCAGATTTCCCACTTCACACTGACAGAAAAGTTTCTGCCGGGCTGAGTATAACGGCTAAGCCCATCATAGGTGCCGGAAAGACCACGCACGTCATCCCAATGCCAGTATTTCTTGTCAGTCATATTGAAAATGCCGGCGGTCAGGGTCACTTCTTTTATCGGCTTGTAGTAAGTGGTTATATCCACAAGGCCATAGCCGGGTGTTGCGAACTGTTCGCCCCCTGTTTCACTCTCGTCTGAAGCAATATCGCTGTTAGAGATATCATCTTTATCTTTAGCGGCGACCAGAGTCCACATTACAGCCCCGCCCCGGTTTTCACTGGGTGAATCATAGGCCAGTCCAATAACAGCGGTGAGCGGAGCAATGCTGTTGAGGGGGGCGTCTTTAAATAATTCTCCCTTATCATTCGAGAAAGTGCCCTGACCTTGGCTCCAGGCAACCGCTGCCTTCAAGCTTGATCCAATGGGTGCTCCAGCGGCTTCATCCAGCCAGAGCTGGCCTTTCAGCTCAAGACCCTTGATGGTTGTATTATCAAGATTCTGATATTGATACTGAATATCTCTCCCATCCGTTCCGAGGGGAACCATTTCAATAAAGTCATCATACCGATTGTAAAATGCAGTGATCTCTGCACTTCCAAGTCGCCCGTTCGCTCTCAGTCCTACTTCGATAGAATCGCTTTTCTCAGGCTTCAGATCAGGGTTGGGCATAACATGAATATTCATTGGGCCGACAGGTACGATTTCTTCAAAGTACATAGCAAATAAATCGGGTGTTCCAAAGCCCTGACTGTACTGTACAAACCCGGAAAACACGTCCGTGAACTTATAAACAACTCCTGTCTTTAGAAGCCAACTGTCGTATGATTTGTCTTTATACACATTTGTGTAATATTGATCCTTTTCAGTTTCAGCTGAAAAACGGTCATAACGAACACCGGGGGTCACTATCAGACGATCATTCAGCAGGGATATTTCATCCTGAAGATAGATACCCAAAGAATCCACCGTCGCCAGCGGCGCATAGCGACTAATGTCACTCTCTTCGCCAGCCGGATTCTTAACGTATGTAGTTCTGTTCAGGTTATTCTGCTCTTTTCTCTGCTGCTCCAGACCGAAGCTGATAAGATGATCGGACGATTTGAAGTCCAGCCATTTGGTCATCTTCAGATCAAACTGCCAGCTGGTTTCCTTGTATGTGTAATCCTTGTTTCTTCCCTGGGTTTCCCATTGCGGAGCACTCCCGGTCTCGACCTGCATTTCATCATAGGTCACCTGATTGGTCTCAGTTTCCTGCCAGTTCAGAGTCCACTTGAGCGTATCGAAAACCGGTACGAACGCTTCCCACTCATGAAACGCGCCAAAGCGTTGACGCTTTGTTGAATCATCTGCCTCAAACTTGCTGTAAGGTGAAGGATTTCCAGTGGGCTGTGCACCGACCATTGATAATAAATCAGTTTCTGAATTGAGCTTGCGCCACTCGGCTGTCAGACCCATACGATGAACGTCGTTCAATTGATACTGCAACTTGCCCAGCACGTTGTTGATACCGATATCCTTGGGATCAGCTTTACCCCTGGCATCACCCTTGATATCAGCACCGCCGTGGGTCCGGGTTTCTTTGGCATCGCGACGAGTGAAGATCAGCAGGTTCTCCAGGTCACCACTGCGATTGGCAAAGGTTGCTGTTTCAGTAAAAGCACTGTCAGCAGAGGAGTAACCACCCTTCAGGGATGTATAGGCGTCATCACCTTCGGGATTAAGAAAATCTTCAGGATCTTTGGTGACAAAAGCCACAACACCGCCGATGGCATCACTACCATGGACGGTGGAAGCCGGGCCTTTTAAGACCTCAACAGCCTTGATGGTTTCGAAATCAATAAAGTTTCTCCCGGAGCGCAGGAACATCTTGGTAGAATCGAAAGCTTTGGCCTGATCCACACTGTCCACGGTAATCTTGACACGGTTAGCATCCATCCCACGAATGTTGAAGCTACCCGCACCGGTTCGGCCATCATTATTGACTGTAACTCCCGGTTCATATCGCACAAGATCATCAATGTCATTCACCATTCTCTTTTCGATGTCATCTGCCGAGGTGACATCTACACTGCTGGCGACTGAGTCCAGATTATTCTCGGTTAGGGTAGCGGATACAGTGACTTGATCCAGCAGAGTGGGTTGTGTAGACGGCAGAACTTCTTCCGCCTTTGCTGTGGCGGTAGCGACTGCCATGACAGTCAGGGCCAGATGTGTTTTTTGAATCACGGGTAGGCTCATTGTTTTGCAACCTGAAAATGAATCAGTTCTTCTGCAATCTGAACTCTGCCACCACAGGCAAGTGGTCCGAGAGCGCCTCAGCTTTTTGAACCACTCTGGCTTTCACCAGATCCAGTTTTGCTGAATGAAACAGATAATCCAGCGTCCTGTCCAGGCCCAGTTCCGGACGGGTTTTATTAGTGAACCATAGACGTTTTTCTTCTCCTGAAGCCTGCTTGGGCGAGGGAACAACCGGATACTTGTCAGTCAGCACCGATAACTCTGAGTGTTTCTGGTACCAGAACTGCTCGGAGTCATTGAGGTGTTCATATTGCCCTGGAGGAATCAAATTGAAATCGCCTCCGGTAACCCAGAGAGAGCTGGCTCCTATCTGGCCCAGCCGTTTATCCAATTGCTCTACCTGCCTTTGCATAATATCCAGACCCTGGGCAAAAGCATCCAGATGAGTGTTAATTACGGTCAGAGACTCAGCCCCCAGATTGATTCTGGTCTCCAGCAGGGCCCGGCGGGTGGTCAGGGGAAAAAGGGACTGATCAGGTATGGCAGGCAGGTCATGCCTCACAGTACTTTCAATCGCAAACCGGGAAAAGGTCAGCAGGTTAAGTCCACCCGGCTCTTTTCGGATATTCGTTGAGGCTCTTCCTTTCAGATAGCTATAGCCGGTGTAAGTACTGCAATGAAACCGGGCAGGCAGGGCATCTTTAAACCACTGGATCTGGTTCATCCTGACTCTGGGGTCCACGTCGACTTCCTGAAGCAGAAGGACATCGGGATTTTCTTCTTCAATGAGGTCTGTTATCTGCTGAAAAACAGACAATTGTTTATCAAGAGTCAGAGCTTCGCGTTTCTTTGGAGCGGTCCACAGTTCATAAATTCCCCCGGCCAGAAACTGAACATTCCAGGTCATCACCTTGATAGATTGGCCGGCTTCCAGCTTTTCCGGTGTTCCGGAGCATTGAACAGAAGGCTTGGCAAAAACAGAGCCGGTTCCCAGCCCCAGCTTAAGTAACACAGTGGTCCAGAATAACCACGAATGAAAAAAAGAGGTCTTCGAAAATGAAGGCATAGCGACGCCCTGAATGGATAAACGTCAGGTCAGCAGGAGCCTGCTCTCAATCAGCCCCGGATTGCCGACCATGGATACCCAGTATAGATAGTGGAGACAAGCCTGTTGCTCCTTGCACAGATGTACAGCCGACCATTCACCACAGTGGCTTTGATGGTATTCAGGGCAGCAAGGTTTTCTCAGGGATTTCTCGATAAGCGACAGTATTTTTTTTGTAATTCTAAATGTCTTCAGCACATTATTTAGTCACTGTCGTTGAATGTGGGGTAGAAATCTCATTTGACGACGTGAAAAAGACATTTAACAGATGCACATTAAATAGGTACACTTTGCCTGCACTTCAACGACACCAAGGAATGTAGCCGTGTATAAAAAACGACAGTTACTGGCTTTTGTAATTTCCACCGGGCTGGCCGCTTCAGTTTCTGCCAATGAAGGACGCTGGTACATCAACCCTGCAATTGGTCTTCAGAACTTTGACTCTGATCGCAATCTGGATGACGCCACCACACTGACTCTGGGGGGTGAATACCGCTTTAACGACCAATGGGCCACAGAGCTGAGATTTCTCGACAGCAATGCTGACAGCAGAATTGGAGATACTGACGTCAACCAGTATTACCTGGATGCTCTCTACTACTTCAGGCCCATGACGGCCAAGTGGCAACCTTTTGCCATTCTGGGTGTGGGCCATGGGGAATTTGAAGGCAAGCTCAATGATTCTCAGGAAACACAGGCCAATGCCGGCGTTGGTGTCCGCTATGCCATTAACGAAAACTGGTCGCTGCGCGGGGATGTTAGAGGTATCCACGGAGCCGACGACAGCACCTGGGACAGTCTGGTCAACGTCGGAATCAGTTACGCCTTCGGTGGCAGTTCAGCACCTGCGCCAGCGCCTGTTGAGGCAGATACTGATCAGGACGGTGTGACTGACAGTCGTGACAACTGCCCAAATACACCAGCCGGTGCGCCGGTTGATGCCAATGGCTGTGCACTGGACAGCGATAAAGACGATGTTCCGGATTATATGGATCAGTGTCCGAACACACCCGAAGGTCGCAAAGTCGACGACAATGGCTGCAAGATTGCACTGGTAAAAGACATCAGCATGAAGCTCAGTGTCAACTTTGCTACCAACTCTGCCGTGGTAACCGGCGAGATTGATAACATTGACGAAGTCGTGCAATTCCTGAAAGCCTACCCCGATGTACCTGTTGAGATTGCAGGCTATACCGACAACACAGGTGCTGCGCAATACAACAAAAACTTGTCACAGCGTCGTGCAGATGCCGTTCGCAACATTCTCGTCAATGATTACGGTATTGCAGGCGACAGTATCACCGCCGTTGGTTATGGTGAAGCTCAGCCTGTTGCCAGCAATGAAACAGCTGAAGGACGTGCTGCCAACCGCCGGGTTGAAGCCACTCTGAAGCACAAGATCAAGCAGTAGTTCTGGCGAGGAGAGTTCATTCGGAACTCTCCTCTTCTCAGTCCAACCGGACACCTCCTCTCATCGGCACCGAACAGCTTCATGCAACATGTTTAAGTGCCACCATCAAGGCACCTTTTTCAGGTTGTTGAGTGAGGCCAGATCACCGGTTGCTTTCTCGCCGTTCATATCCAGTTTCATTAGTGTGTTTTCACCAACGAAATATTGGTTTGGAGCTGACTCGTTAAGCAACGTGATGATATTACCCGATTTATTCCAACTGAATTTACCTTCAGATTTGGTGGGTTCGCCTCCTTTGCCTTCGTACACCTCTAGCAATGAGTATGTGCCGTCTTTATTCAGCGTTAGCGTTGTGTCAACGCCTGCACAATCTGCACAGGGAAGTTTACCTTTGTAAACACCACTCCAATCGAGAGCGTTTTGCGCGTTGTGCCCAGAGTCGACGGGCGTGTCGGTGCTGGTTACTTGATTTTCTTCAATGGGTGTTACATCAATTGCGCTTTCTAGTTCTATGACATCAGGAACCTCAACCGCAGTCGTCTCCGGAGGTTTCTCGTCCTGACAGCCTGCCAGAATGATGACCGCACCCATTAGCGCCAGTAGTGTCTTTTTCATTTTATGCCTCTCCAAATCAATGAGTTGACATACCAAAATGATCTCGTCGCAAGTGTGCCAAGGTCACTTGGCTATACCGTGCTAATAATAGACCTGTTTCCCATACCTTCGTTAGAACAAGGCAAACCATTAAACAGCCTTCATGACCTATCTTCATCTTATAATATAAATGATAATGATTTGCATTTAGTTTGTGTTTTGCATATTATCCGACACCATCATCACGAGCGCTTCGGGGTATTCAGAATAGAGCGCTTGTGTGACTGATCTCTATAAAGAATCATCCAATAGCAGTACACATAGGCAAACAATGACGTTTAGCAAAAGTAGACTGGCAATTGCTGTAATGGCAGTGTCTTCCGGTTTTGTATATGCAGAAAGTGCATCTCAGACTGACGCAACCCTGCTCAATCAGGTAACAGTTACTGCCACCCGGTCTGAAAAAGACATCAATGATGTGGCCCAAACGATTGAAGTCGTAGACCAGTATCAGATCCGGCAGGAACAACCTGAGTCTGTGGCTCAAGCCGTTAAGTCTCTGCCAAACGTTTCTGTCAGTGGTGGCCCTCGTGCGAATTCCCAGAGCATCAATATTCGTGGTCTGGAAGGCACTCGTGTTCTTCAGATCACCGATGGTGCCCGTCAAAACTTCTCCAATGGTCACCGTGGGACTTATTTCACAGACCCGGAACTGCTGAAGTCTATCGAGGTGGTTAAGGGTCCATCCAGTAACCTGTGGGGTTCAGGTGCAATCGGTGGTGTGGTTGTACAAAACACCAAAACCGCAGAAGAGATGCTGGAACCTGGTGAAACGTTAGGTGGCTATATATCCCAGGGCTTCCACAGCAACAACAATGAATCTCGCACCAGTGGTTCGCTTTACGGTGTGAATGATAACTTCGACTGGTTGCTTAATGGTTACTACAACGACGGTGGTAACTACGAAACAGGGACCAGCGGCGAAGGTAATGGCGACGACGTAGAAAACTCCGGCTCCCGCGAGCAGGGTGCTATGGCCAAACTGGGCTGGCAGCTGAATGACGACAGTCGTCTTGAGTTTAAGGCTCAGCAGGCTCAAACCAATGCCAAGGTTCCCAGCAACCCGGCAACAAATGTTGGCAGTAGTTCCCCATTGATTACTCAGGAAACCAGCAACACCAACCTTTCTGCTGCTTATCTTTTTAATCCTGACAGTGCTCTGATCGATAGCAAATTCCAGCTGTTTTACAACGATACCGAGTTCGACGAGTATCGAATTGAAAAGGGACAGACTGACAATACCCATTACAAAACTCTGGGCACAGCCTTTACAAACCTATCAAAGCTGACTCATTTTGATCTGACCTATGGTCTGGATGCCTACAGAAACACGATTGAAACCGTTCGGGATGATTCCGGAATTGGTGACCGTCCGGAAGCTCTGGATGGTGAGTCTACCACCGCTGGTGCATTCGTTCAGGCCGACGTTCCTCTGGCCAAAGCCTGGACATTGCAAACCGGTGTTCGCTATGACCGTTTTGAGGCCAGGGACAATCGTTCTGACTCCGACATTGATGAGAAGAAGCAAACTGACGACGCTGTATCTCCCTCTGTTGCCCTTATCTGGGACACCACGGACTGGCTGACTCTGACGGCCAGTTACAATGAAGCCTTCCGCGCGCCGAGTATGGAAGAGATGTTCTCGACAGGAACGCACTTTGCAACTCCAGTTGGCACCAATACATTCGTACCCAACCCGGACCTCAAACCTGAAGAAGCCAAGAACAAGGAAATCTCAGCTCGGATGAATTTTGCTGATCTTCTGGGTGATGATGAGCTGACTATTACAGCCAACGTTTTCCAAAACGATGTGGATAACTTCATTACGCAGTTTGTTTATGATCCAAACTGGATTGGCATGCCAACCAAAACAACCTGGGAAAACGTTGATGAAGCCCGCCTGAAAGGTTTTGAGCTGGCCGGTAAATACCGCTACCAGAATGTCGAACTGGGTCTGTCCTACGGTCAGACCCGTGGTGAAGACAAGAAGACCGGCGAATACCTGGATAACATCCCGGCCGACAAAGTCGTTGCAGATGCTGCCTACCTGATGCTTCAGGGTGACCTGAAAATTGGCTCACGCTACACCTATGTCAGTGCTCAGGAAGATATTCGTTCCGATTACGATGGCCCATCCTCATACGGCAGCTACGATCTGGTTGACCTGTATGCGAGCTATGAGCCGACCACTGGCGCGCTTAAAGGCATCAAGACCGATCTGACCGTCAACAACCTGACGAATGAGTACTACATTTCTGCTTGGGAAACACTCTATGAGCCAGGCCGCAACATCAAACTGAACGTGCGTTACATGTTCTGAACGTACCCACCCTTGCCGGGCACCTGCCCGGCATTTCTCTCTCGCAGAGACCAGTAAAAACATCGGACTGTCTTGACGAATATGACAGCCTCGACCAAACAGAACTCACCCTGCAAAAAGGGTAAGAGCTGTGATCCGCCAACCCTCTGGTATTTATTGAACATGCACTCAATAAATGCGAATTATTATCATTTGATTTATTGAATACATCTCAAAGTTGCAGTAATCTTCATTCGCCCATGCACAAGTAAACTGATTATGTCTCGAACGCTGCTACTCACATTGATCATTTCCATTTCCGTACATATTGCAGCGGCGATCTACCATGGTCAGCAGGAAGTTCAGCAGACTAAAGTGGCTCAGGGCAGTATCAAAGCACCTGTCAGCATAACCTTTTCTTCAGTGCAGCAGGCTGCTCTCGAGCCGGAGCCTGTCAGGGAGACCCCTGAACCTGTCGAAAAAAAGCCAGAGCCCATCAAGAAGCCAAAGCCAAAGCCAAAGAAAAACGTCGTCAAGATCGCGGAACCAGAGCCGCAACCTGAAAAGCCCGAAGTTAAAAAAGAACCTGAGCCAGAAGAGGTGGTCGAGAAAAAAACGGAACTGCCCAAAAAAGAAGTAGAGCCTCAGGAAGAGCCTCTCGCTGAAACTCAGGTCGTCAAAACCACCACAGAAAAGACTGAAGTAGAAGGTCTCAGCAATGAGCCTGTTTTCGTTTCCAGGCCCGCTATTCGCAAGTCCGTCCCCCCCAGATACCCGCGCATTGCTCAACGGAGAAACCAGCAGGGCGTCGTGATGCTGGAGGTCGTAGTAGATATTGAAGGCCATGCAATGAACATAAAAGTGCTGGAATCATCCGGTTTCAAGCTTCTCGACCAGTCTGCCATTGCAGCGGTCGAAGACTGGGAGTTCGAACCACAGAAGCGTAACAACCGACTGGTGGCTTCCCGGGTACATATTCCCGTGGCATTCCAACTGAATTAACAGCCTTTGGCTTAGCCACAGGCTACAGAAGATTTTGAAGATATAAGGCAGGTATTAATTGATGTTACCGGAACAGATCTCAGAACCAGGACTCATGGGCTGGCCCCTGGTCATTATTTCCTGCATCAGTCTGGCTCTGATTCTGGAAAGGCTGATTACGTTTATTCTGCTGCCCAGCCTTAACAAAAAAAGCATGAACACCCTGCTCAATGAAGTTCGCGGCTGCTCTCACTGCAACAACAGCCAGAACAAACTCTGCAAAAACCTTGTTGCCGGTAAAGGGGTTCGCAAGGGTATCGCTATTCTGCTGAGCCACAATGACTGTGACAAGGCCATGCGTGAAGAGTTGGCTGGCCTCTGGCTCCTGAAACAAAAAAACGCCCTTCATGCCTGGCTGAAACCACTGATGCTGATTGGCATTCTGGCGCCTATGCTGGGACTGCTCGGTACTGTTCTTGGCCTGATTGGTATGTTCCAGGGCATTTCTGAAGTACAGGGCCCGGTCACACCTGACGTTCTGGCTGGTGGCCTCTGGGAAGCGATGTTCACTACCGCATTTGGCCTTATGGTGGCTATTCCCTCTCTGGCCGCCGCTCACGGTTTTGGCATTTGGGCGAACCACTATGTCTCCAAACTGGAGTTTGCCCTGAACCACGCCAACCTGCTGCTGGAAGGCCTGAAAATGAACGACGACGGTATTGCTCTCAATCAGGAAACCGGCATCTGCCCTGAGGCCGTTGCAGCATGATTCGTATTTCCGATAGAGACGAAACAAACGCTTCTTTCTCCGCGGCGGACCTGACACCGCTGCTCGATGTTGTTTTTATCGTCATGGTTTTCCTTCTGTTCACAGCCAACGTGCAAACCCTGAGTCTGCCGGTGAACCTGCCTGAGGCCAGCCGTGAAGAAGCCGCTCTTACCGAAGAGCCCAAAACACTCACCGTCAGTATTCTGGCAAAAGGCCAGCCCTGGGCACTGGAAGATCATAAATACGACAGCTTTGAAGTGTTTAGTCAGGCGCTGCTGGCTCGGGTCAGGAAAGCACCTGATACCATGGTCCTGATCGCAGGCGATCAGGAAGCGCCTTTGGGCAACCTGGTTGAGTTAATGATGTTTTTGAGTGAGCACGAAATTACTGCCGCACAAGTTCTTATGGAGGAGAAGAGTCCATGAACAAAACAATTGTAAAGAAACTTCTGGTCCCTCTGGCAATGGCTGCCCTGCTGCCACTGTCTTTCTCCACAACGGCAGTAGTGATCAACACTCAGAACAACGGTTCAGCAGACGAGAAGCGCATTATTTCTGCCGGCAGTGGCATTACTGAAATCATTTATGCTTTGGGTGCTGGCGATCAGCTGGTGGCTGTTGACCTGACCAGTAACTATCCTCCGCAGGTTAACAAACTGCCCAAGCTCGGCTATCACAAGCAGCTCTCTGCCGAAGGTATTCTGGCACTGCAGCCTGACATGCTGATTGGTACAGACGACATGGGGCCAGAAACTACCCTCACTCAGCTGGAAATGGCAGGTCTGGAAGTAGAATCCTATGCCACCAAATACTCGGCTGAAAGTATCCATCAGCGAATCCGTTCATTAGCTACACTGCTGGACAAAGAGAAGGAAGGGAAAGCCCTCTGGCGCGCTATTGACAGCGACCTGAAAGCCGCTAGAGAAATAGCTGACGGCAAAGATAAGCCCAGAGTCCTGTTCTTGCTCGCTATGGAAGGCAGAAACCCATCCGTTTCCGGTGCCGGTACCGAGGCCAATGCCCTGATCAAGCTGGCCGGTGGCTTTAATCCTGCAGAAGCTCAGTTCAACAGTTATAAACCTCTGTCCAATGAATCGCTGTTGACCCTTGCCCCTGATGTGATTATCTATTCGGATCGTGGCCGCGGATTCACGATGGAACAGTTGCTGGACAGCCAGCCTGTTTTGAAACAGACACCTGCGGGTAAAAATGCCCGTGTCATTCCCGTAGACGGTCGGTTACTGCTGGGTGGTCTGGGTCCAAGAACCGGCGAAACCGCTCTGAGTCTGGCCAAGGCCTTTTACCCGGAATCCTGATCACCGCCACTGAGAACAACAATGAACCGTAGTCGTAAATCGGCACTGTTGCTGATCGTGCTGGCAGTGCTCCTGCCAGCTGTCATTGTACTGTCTGTGGGGACCGGTCCGGTCGCCATTGCACCTCTGGATATTATCTACATTCTTTTGGATCGGCTGGACATCACTGACAGCCAGGTATCTGACCAGACTCGTCTAATCGTAGAATCCATCCGTATCCCAAGAACACTGATGGGTGTCATGATTGGCAGCTCTCTGGCGATTGCCGGTGCAGCCATGCAGGGTTTGTTCAGAAACCCGCTGGCTGATCCCAGTATTATCGGTGTATCCAGCGGTGCAGCCCTTGGTGCGGGTATCGGTATTGTTCTGGGATCGGCGCTTTTCGCAGGATTCTCCAGCCCACTGCTCATGGATTACAGCGTCTCTCTGCTGGCTTTTGGCGGTGGTGTTCTTACGACCTGGATCGTTTATAAGATGGGTACCACCAGCAATGGTACCTCTGTCGCTACCATGTTGTTGGCCGGTGTAGCCATTTCTGCTCTGGCAGGCGCAGGTATGGGAATCCTGAATTACATTGCCGACGATGCCACTCTCAGAAGCCTGACCTTCTGGCAAATGGGTAGCATTGGTGGCGCCAACTGGAACTCGGTCCTGCTCTGCTTCACCCTGCTGGGTCCTGTTATTTTCTCGTTGTGTCGGTACGGACAGGTTCTCAATGCCGTGCTGCTGGGTGAATCCGAAGCCAGACATCTGGGCATTGATGTCCAGAAAACCAAGCTGAAATTGATTCTGGTGACTGCCATGGCCGTCGGTGTGTCTGTATCGGTAGCCGGCATCATTGGCTTTGTCGGGCTGGTTGTTCCTCACCTGATTCGCCTGATGGCAGGACCTGATCACAGAACACTGTTACCCGCCTCAGCCATGCTGGGTGGTATTCTGCTGCTGGCAGCCGACATGATTGCCAGAACCGCTGTCGCCCCCGCTGAATTGCCCATTGGTATTGTCACCGCCCTGATGGGGGCCCCGTTCTTCATGTCTCTGTTGTGGCAGCAACGCAAGAGGATTGCCTGATGAGTTGTCTCAAGGTTCAGAATGCCACAGTGCAGATCGGTGAAAAGATACTGCTTGATGATGTCAGTCTTTCAGTCGCTCCCGGTGAAGTAGTCACTGTTCTGGGCCCTAACGGGGCTGGCAAAAGTACCCTGATGAAAGTCATCAGTGGTGAGCAAAAGCCTTCTTCTGGCAATGTACAATTGAATGGCAGAAATGATTGGTCGCTGCAGCAACAAGCTTTGATGCTGGGCGTGTTAACCCAGTCTTCCTCTCTGAGTTTTCCGTTCACTGTTGAAGAAGTGGTCATTCTGGGACGCATTCCCTGCTCGACAGACCGAACTCAAAACCTGGCCATCGTTGAAGCGGCTCTGAAAGAAGTCGATGGTCTACACCTGAGAGATCGTCGGTACACTACCCTTTCCGGTGGTGAACGACAGAGGGTTCATATGGCCAGGGTGTTGGCCCAGATCTGGGACGAAACGGATTTTGGCAAACGCTACCTCTTGCTGGACGAACCCACATCAGCACTGGACCCGGCTCATCAGCAACTGACTCTGAAAATGGCCCGCAAACAGGCTGAGAAAGGTGTAGGCGTAATGGTCATTCTGCACGACCTTAACCTGGCAGCCCGTTACTCAGACCGTCTGGTTATTCTTAAAGAAGGCGGTTTAGCAGCCCAGGGAACACCCCATGAAGTGTTGACTGCCGAAACGTTACAAGCCGTGTTTGATGTGGATGTTACGATTTCAAAGCATCCTGTGCATAACTGTCCTTTGGTAATCAATAATTAATCTCTGTTGAGATCATTTCACAATTTCTCATCCCCCTCGAACGTAGGGATGGGAAATTGCTTCCTTCAATTCATTAATGATAATCCATGAACAATGTTAGGGCATAACAGGCCATTCGAACTCAATAATATTCGTTTCCTTTGCCAACCTCTCTAAATTCTTCCTCAAGCAACCGGTCCCACTCCTTCTGATTTTTTTTATGTTTTCTCATGTTAGCAAGATAGATATCCTGCCAATTTTTCTCATCGTGGTGTTTAGATAACAATTTTTTAAATGCCTCGGTTGTTAAGGGGCTAACGGCAATATTTTGATGACGCAAACAGTGTTTGGCTATTGTTAATTGACTCTTTTCTGAGCAT
>NZ_JAHHPN010000936.1:0-2832 GCF_024606325.1 Endozoicomonas sp. ONNA1 | reverse complement strand
TTTCAATCCTGTCAAGTCTTGTTGCTTTGTCATCACCCTCATTGACATTGATCTCAAGTGCTTTTTCTACGGCTATCAGCATCTCCAGAGCTTCTTCTTCTACCCGCTGTCCGGTTTCTTTGATGTATGTCTGAATTTCTTTAGAAATGGCGTCACGACGGTAATGCACATCGTTCTCTGTATCGAGGTTATCTATATTCAGGACACTTTCCACAGCAGTCAGTTTCTCAAGTACTTCAGGCATGACTTTGGGGTGGCCTGGTGTTTTGATGTCGTTCAGTTCATTTTCCAGCTTTGAAAGATCATAGAGTTTGTTACGCAGCATTGATTCCAGGCTTGTGCGGTCTTTCAGTGTAGTGTCTTCGATCAGATCAATACCAAGTGCCGCTGCCAGAACGGCTTTTGTCTCCTTGATGAAAGCATACTGTTTATCAAGTTGATCATCCATTGTCTTGAGTTGTTGGCGTTGAACTGCTTCTTGAGCATGCATTGCTTCAATTTTTTGAAGCAGGCATTTTTCCTGATCGTGAACATCTGCATGGATATCAAAATCCTGAATCTTCAAATGTAAGGCAATGGCTAAATAGCGGGCTTTGATATGTGCTGTTTTTCTGGTGTATGAGCTGGCGCTTTGCTGAAGATGCTTTTGAATGGACTGAAAGCGGGCATCCAGATCATTTTCATTATCCGGAACAATACCGAGTTGGCCTTCAATAGTGGCCAGATTTATTTTTACAGTGTCTTCCTCAGGTTGTCCTGTTGTGGTAACTGCTCTGAAGATTTCATTAAGTTTCTCCCGGATGCGTTTGGCTTGCTCTTCTGGTGGCATGTTATCATCCCAGTCACCTATGCCAAGCTTTGTTGCTCTTTCAGAATAGTAAGCCTTTCTGGCATCACGAAGTTGTTGTGCCAGGGCTGGAATTTGTTTGCTTTCCTGCTGAAGATCCTGTTCCCGGTTTCCCAGGGCTTCCAGTTCGACACGAAGCTTTACAAGCTCATCCTCGATTCGTTGGTTTATTTGTCGTGCTTTGAGTTTTTCCTCTTCACTGGTAACTTCTGTAGCCGATAAGTGCTGCAACTCATTTTTAATATGGAGGATTGTGGCTTCTTTTGTCTGTAGCTCCTCCAGTCTTTTATACGTTTCAGGCAGCTGCCTGATCATGTCGCTAATCACTTTGTCAGCAAACTGTTCGTCGACCCCGGGAGGACCGATCTCCTTTTTGCTGATAAAGCGAATAACAGACATGAACGTTTGAATAAAGCGTTGATTAGTCAGAAGCTCTCTAATTACGGGTTTGAAGCCGAAGTGTTTTTCGAGTTGAAACTTTAACCAGGTTGGCGTGATGACAGACCAGACCGCTTTGATGTGTCCAAATGTGAATTCAAATTGATAGTCATTGTCCGGAGTAGCACTGGTCAATGCCTGCCGGAGATATTCATAGTATATAAGCCTGGCCAGTGGATATAATTTGAATTCAGTTTTGCGTTGTTCGTAGTGTGCAGCTGACTCCTCAAGCAGTGCCAACTGCCTGCTCCGAATAACGTACTGGTAGATTCTGGTGTCGTAGCTTTTAATCTGTGTTTTTAGTGCCTCAGCGGGATAATTGTTCTCAGCTTTTTCCAGGAGTTTATGGAGGTTTTCTATAAAGGCGATATCATTCGGATACTGCAACTGACCATGGAAAACAATAACCTCCCCCGGAGTTTTTTTTACTTCCAGCTTTGGATAGCCCTCAGGCACAGGGTAAGCATAAGTATCATCTTCGACGTGCACAACATATCCGATGGGTTTACTGTGTTTTAACAGTTCATTAAGAGCCTGCTGTTGTAAATCCTCTCCCAGGACATGAACCTGAATGTAGGCAGAGGTGGCTGCTGCAAGGAGAGCCTCATCATTGACGAAGAGCGATTGGCCCAGGCGCTTCAGTTCAGGAGGCTGATCACCTCCGGAGATAAGACGCATGAAGGTACGTCCATTCACTTCAACTTGTTCTACTTCAATGGTAGCGAGGGCGACATAGTGGTCACGGGTGCCGAGTTTTCCTGCTCTTTGATCGGCACCTTCGAGCACTTCGGCCAGTTGTGCGGGTCTGGCAATTTTTGTCAACGGCTCCAGAGGTTCGATGCAATCCATTTGATCAAACACAGCCTCAACTGAATCCTGATCGGTCATTCCGGCCCTGACTTCAATGACCAGTTCTCTTTCTTCAAGGTTATGGGTGAACCTGAAGACACCCTCATCAGCCACCTTCAAAATTTTGGTGTATTTCTGAGCAACGTCATTCTCGTCTGTTTCAAACAGATCAACAATGGCAACACCAGCGTCGATGCCAGAAAGAACGTCTGTGAAAGAAGGAAAGACAAAGTCTGCATTGAATGGAGCCGGATCTGGGTAGGTGGTGGTAAAGGATTTGGGTATTGGCTGCTGGTCATCACCTAAAGTCGGCTTAACTACGGCCTCACTCTGGATCAGCTCCGCTCGTCCATTGCCGTGAATACCAACAAACTTTGTCAGCAGCCTGCGATCAGCCAGTGCCTGTGTAACCATGATGGAAGAGCTGATGGCAACAGCCACTGCAAGGCTTAATGCATTGAGACGAGTATATGTCATTCTACTACCCTTATCGTCACCCTAACCTTGCTCAAAATCTGCCTGTGTTGGTTTCACGACTTCAGGCAGAAGGCCTGATTGAGCGATATTTCTCTTGTCATGTACAGGAACTCTCTTATCATCGCTTTATTGCCATTTGTAGAAGGCACCCAGAGTGTAGAAGTAAGGAATACTTTCTGCGTGGGAGAATGACCATTTAGGCACATTTTCCTTGAAGTATT
>NZ_JAHHPN010000935.1:0-1343 GCF_024606325.1 Endozoicomonas sp. ONNA1 | reverse complement strand
CCTTAATGCAGTCAAAAAATATCGTACCGGATAGCGTTTTTTTTCTTGATCATACGATCGCCAAATTGGTTGGCACAGAAAGTGAAATAAGAAAAAAGAGTCCAGCCCAAATTGGAGGGAATAAAAATTTAATATCGCCTGAATTAATTGAGAACCTAGTTGAAGTTAAACAGAAACGGTCACTTCAATTTCTAAGGAGGATTGATAATTTATTTATTCTCAATCTTCCAGACTTTATGGAAGACCGTGACCTCATTGAATTATTTGAGATGATATGTCGAGAACTTGGGCGCCGTGAGGAGCATGCAGTGCGCCTCTTGGTGAAAAGCCACCCTCGAAACAATAATCTTGGTGTGATAAAACCCATCGCTTCAAGCCAGCATATCGAAATTTTGTTTGCTGATGCGCTTTTGATTAATGGATTAGCGTTGGAAATAATCATGGAAAGTGTTGGCGGAACTTTAATTTCGACCGATTCGAGTTCACTTTACTATTCAGGAATCGTTGGGAAAGCTCCTTACATTTACGTCGGTGTTCGCAGAAAACAATATTATAAGCTTTTGACATTAGAATATGGCTTCGCAAGAGATGCGTTCAAAGCTTTTAGCCATGAGATCGTTGAATTTAATTAGGATGGTTTGGAAATGGGAAAACAAAATAATGCTCTGCAAGTTTGTCTGAACAACAAGGAGTTCATTGTCACTGGAGCTGCTGGACTTTTGGGTAAGCAGTTTTCCAAAGCTATAATTGAAGCTGGCGGTAGAGTTATCTTGGTCAATATCAGCCAACATTTGGCGTTGAACTACGAAACCGTAGCCCAGTCCAGAAAGCACTACGGAGAGAGTTAACAAACCCGTGTGGAAACTGAAATAGCCGACGTCAGCAAAACCAAGTTTCCTGGCAATCATTATTGATATCCAGTCCCTTGAACACACGGCAATGATTTGGCTAAGACCTGCGGAAAAATATTTTGGAATATACAGAAATAAAAGGTTCAAGGTTCTATAGTGCCGTTCTTCCACCATCTATTGAGATGATTGATCCCGTCATGTAACTGCTATGTTCACTTAAAAGATAAACAACCAATGAGTCATATTCGTGTAATTGTGCCATGCGGCCAAGAGGAATAAGCCTCTCAATTCTTTCTAAGAACTGCTCACTTTGGTCTGTATACACCCCTCCTGGGCATATTGCGTTACACCTAACTTGGTCTTCTGCCCAGTATGTCGCTAGGTACCTAGTCATTCCAATCAAACCGGATTTTATTACCGAATAGGTAATTGGTTTCTTAGGTTGCTGTAAATCTAATAAACCTTCTTTTCTATAAAGGCTTTGGTCTGGGC
>NZ_JAHHPN010000076.1:0-1552 GCF_024606325.1 Endozoicomonas sp. ONNA1 | reverse complement strand
CCCGATGACAGCGTTATTAACGATGTTGCAGAAGAATATGCCCAACGGGTAAAACTGGCTGAAGACAGTGGTTACATTACCGCCAGCAGTATTGAACAGATTGCCGAACAGGTTCGTGAAACTTACCCCTTCCACCCCTCTTTTAAACATCTCGTTGCTTTGTTTAAAGAGAACGAAGGTTTCCGCCAAACACGGGGCTTGATGCAGTTTACCGCTCGTCTGTTAAAAAGTGTGGATGAGCGAGCAACAGATGACGTATTTCTGATTGGCACGCAGCACCTTAATCTGAACGAAGAGTCAGTAAAGGATGAACTTGAGCGTATAGCACCTTCCTTACGCCCTGCAATTACTCGTGATATGGCCGATAGCGGAAATGCTATTGCAGAAACTATCGATAACCAGCTAAGTAGCGATGCAGCCAGTCAGGTTAGCACTTTGTTGCTGGCATCTTCTTTATCTCGTGCTGTTGGTGGGAGGATAGGCTTAACTGTTGCAGAGGTCATTGAGTTTTTGGCTGCTCCAAACAGAAAACCTGATGAGTTTTTAACGGCATTAGAGAAGCTGCAAGAAGCAGGGCAGGCTTGGTATCTCCATAAAGAAGATGAACGGTTGTTTTTTAAGGAAACCCAAAATTTATCTAGCCAGATCACCCGCAATGCCAAAGACATTCCACAACCGAAAATTGATCAGGCTCTAATCAACAAACTGACCGCCATCCTGCAACCTCAAAACAAAAAGGCATATCAGGTATTACAGGTATTACCTCGCCTGGATGACATCAAACTCTCAGGACCGAGAGTGCTCATAGTTATCCGTCCTGATGGCAGTGTGCCACCTCAGGAACTCACCAACTACTTTGAATACCAGCAGGAAAAAAACAACCTGTTGGTATTGTCTGGTCACGACAGCCATATGGCAGACGCAGTGGAAGAACGCCTGCGGGAACTGTACGCCATTGAGAAAATTTTTAAAGGTTTAAAATCCAGTGACAGCCTGTATGAAGAAGCCCGTGATAAACTGGAAGATACAGAAGAGCGTTTTTTCAAAACCATAGCCGGAGCTTATAATCGACTCTACTTCCCCGGTCTGGACGAATCAGATGGCTCAGAGCGCCTTATGCAGGCAACCATCGACAATGGTTTGAAAATTGGGGAAAAAGAACATTCTGCTGAGAATCAGATTGAAGCCCTGCTAGTCAGCCCTCGAGCCAACTACAAGTTAGTGCTCGATTTGCAGGAATCGTTGCAGGAAAACTGGGCACAGGCAGAAGCGGAGCTTTGGCCTGAGCGTGATCGTCGTACGCCCTGGAAAGATGTGATGATGCGCTCCCGAACCAATCCGGCATGGCCCTGGATGCCCGGAGCCAGTGGCATGGATACCCTCAAGTCAGAAGCACTGAAACAAGGCCGCTGGCGTATGGGGGAAGATGGTTACATAGAGAAAGGCCCGTTCCCGAAAGAAAAGACCTCTATCAACATCCAAACCCAAAACATCAACACGGCAACGGGTGAGTCCCAATTGTCACTGACCCCGCGCAACGGTGGTTCAAGCC
>NZ_JAHHPN010000934.1:0-41052 GCF_024606325.1 Endozoicomonas sp. ONNA1 | reverse complement strand
AGCAAGCCATCCAAGTCTTTATCAAGTGCACCTGCCAGCTCTGGGTAGTAGCGGTATGCCGACGGATAGCCGGGTGAGAATTCCCCGCCAAAAACCTGGACAGAAAAAAATAGCAGACTCGTCAGTAATAAATGGTGTAATCGATTCATAGCACTTTGACTCCTCTGAAAAGCACCTTGAGTAGCAAGTCAGGTATTGCGATACCGCTCGTTATTAATTAGACGCCAGAAGGTTCCGAAGAGTTCATTTATAGGTCAGAGAAATGGACACCCTTGTTAGCAGAATCCGTCTGGTAAGTACTTTGCCAGTGTGCTGGTTGATAATGGGATTATCGGTATCGTCCCTGCAATGATTGAAAGAGAAAACACGTTTGGCTCTTCTATTTTGATTGTCTGGAACTAGTTGCACTTTGTGTTGTCCAAGATGACATTGACAATATTAAATTAAATTCAATTAAACTCAGAGAGGTACAAATTATGCAACCTGTTAATTCCCAATCAACACTGCAACAGAACAGCTCGATCAGGCAGGAGCTATCTGTCCAGTCAACAGAAAGCTCAGGAAGGGCTGAAAACGGAAGGGCTGTAAACAGCTGGTTTGGCGCTATCTATAACGGTTTCTTCCGCGCTATTGGCTACGGAGAAACGGGTACAGTGACTGCTGCAGCAGCGCTTTCGGAAAGGACAATCGCTTCTTCTGTCTCCGGCAGCTCCGCACACACGGGCTCCAAACTGACAGCCGATTCACAACCAGTAAGTCCGATGGAACTAACAGAGGTTTTACCTGCTCTGGCAGAGGCCATAGATGCAAAAGATGCCGCCCGGGTAAAATCATTGCTGGCATCGCTGAAACTGTCATCTCCGGATCAAGCTGCGCAATTAGCCAAAGATAACCTTAAAACCATTTTGCAGGATAATTATCCATCTATTCGTAAAATACCCGAAAAAGAGTACGTAAAGCTGAAAAAGCTTATCGACTCTTTGGTGACCAGCTGTGGCAATGGTGGTAATGCACTGGCGAATTCAGCTCTGAATCTTTTTGTCGTCCGGGGAGATTTGCCACATGCCCAGTATTTTAAAAATAAACATCAGGCAACTCTGGAAGCAAATCATTTTCAGGTAGCCCTCGCTAAACTGGTCCAGAATGAAGCGCCATACACTAAACATACCGACGAACCTCACGGACACTACTTTCATGACCACGGCAAAGCGATACTGGCCCTGGCAAATATGCAAGATCATCAAACCATGGAGATTGCCAGGAAAACGCTCGCTGACGGGCTGGAAAAATGCCTGGGAGACTCCAAATGGCTGCGAAAACTGGACGAAAGAGATTTTGAGGATATTGGGAAGTGTTTTATGGAATTTTTCAAATTCGGCATCAAGGATGCAGAGCTGGCTTACTCCCTCCTGAATCTCTTGGTTACCAGGGGTCATTTCACTTGGGCGGAGAAATGGGCGAATGAATGGGATAAAGAAATTGCATCGGTCAGTATCCGCCTTAACGACAAGGATCTTTGCAAAGCCCTCAGGGATCCATTTTACCGGGGCTCTGTCGTGAAACTGCTAGAACAGGGATATCCCGGGGCAGCTGACCATCAGATAATTAAAGACACCGTTCTGGATATTTTGCAACAAACTCTGGTCGATGTTGATCGCATGGAACCTCACAAGATTGTAGGTTTCGAGAGTTTCATCCGGTGTTATACCTGTCTGCTTTCCGGACCGGTCAAAGACAAATTGTTCCTGCTCAACCCGCTCATTGACTTTTGTGTTCGTGCGGAAAGAATTGAACTGGCAGAAAGGCTGAAAACAATTTTTAAGGTGTGTTACCTTGAGCCACAGGCCTTCGAGAATGCTTGTGAAAAACTGGAGCAGTCTTCAACCGATGAATTACAGAAATCAATGACGCTAAAAGCGTTATCGGATCTGGCCGACCCTACCAAGATCAAGATCGATTAAGCCTTTGGTCTTGATCTTGGGCTGAGCCAATGTCTTGTTGATAGCCAGGGCAACAAAACTGAAAACCCTGGTATTCCGGAGACTTTATTGGCTCGGCTGGCAAGTTCATGACGTGGTACAATCACCGTTCCAAGTGAAAAACTGTAAACCATAGAACAGACAAACCGCACATGACCCCCACGATTGAACTTGCCATAGATCTGATTCAGCGTCCCTCCGTCACTCCCGAAGATGAGGGCTGTCAGGATCTGATGATCAGCCGCCTGGAACCACTGGGTTTCAAAGTAGAGAAACTGCGGTTTGGCGACGTCGAAAACATCTGGCTTCGCAGGGGAGACACTGCGCCGGTACTGGCATTTGCCGGTCATACCGACGTTGTCCCCACGGGTCCTGTAGAAAAGTGGGATAACCCTCCCTTTTCTCCCTTTGTCGATGAAAAAGGCATGTTGCAGGGACGTGGTTCAGCCGATATGAAAGGCAGTCTGGCTGCCATGGTGACAGCCTGTGAGACTTTTGTTGCTGGAAACCCTGACCATAAAGGCTCTATCGCTTTCCTGATTACCAGCGATGAAGAGGGCCCTGCCCGGCATGGAACCGTAAAAGTCATTGAGTACCTGGAAGCCCGTAACGAAAAGATAGACTGGTGCATCGTAGGCGAACCCTCCAGCACCCATCAGGTGGGCGATATCATCAAAAATGGACGCCGCGGCTCAATGCACGGTCACTTGGTAATTCATGGTATTCAAGGACACGTCGCTTACCCACATCTGGCGAGAAACCCGGTTCATGAAGTGGCATTGGCGCTATCAGAGTTGACTGGCGAAGAGTGGGACCAGGGTAATGAGTTCTTCCCGCCCACCAGCTTCCAGATCTGGCATATTCATGCCGGAGAAGGTGCCAGCAATGTGATTCCCGGAAAGTGCGAAGTCAACTTTAACTTCCGTTTTTCTCCCGAAGTCACTGATAAAGCGCTGCAAGAAAGAGTGCTGGCCATTCTGGATAGACATGACCTTGAATACGATATTGAATGGCATGTCAGCGGCCAGCCATTCCTTACCCGCCCCGGTGCACTGGTAAATGCCGCCAAAGCATCCATCAAAGCTGAAACCGGCCTGGATGCTGAGCTGTCGACCTCCGGTGGTACCTCCGATGGCCGCTTCATAGCGCCAACCGGTGCCCAGGTGGTTGAGCTGGGGCCGGTCAATAAAACCATCCATAAAGTAAATGAATGCATCAAAGCCGGTGACCTTAATCATCTCGACAGGATTTATCAGGGCATCCTGAAGCGACTCCTGACGTAAATTTATGCTCCATTTATAACGCTATAACCCTCTATGAATAACATTGAAGATATTGAAATCTATGCCAAAGACCTGAGCCTGGAGATGATCCGGAAATGGCTCAGAGCTCATTTTGATACTCTTGAAGTGCTGAGTAGCGGCAAGAAAGTTCACGACTTTCTGCTGCATGGCGAGGAAGGATCAGCGCCCGTCATGATTGTTGAGGGCGCTGTTGGCAAAGCCTGGACCAGCATCTGGTTCAAAGCCAATAAAACCCCATGGAGTGATGACATGGCCTGTGCCAGAAGCCTGAACCAGTTTGCCAAATGCCGGGTGAGAGCCAATGCGGCCCCCTGGTCAGACGGTGAAGATATGGATGAATGGTGGCAGATGACGGAAACAGGTGAAGAAAGCACAGTTTCCTGGCCAAATGCCCTCTGACATCTTATTGCCGCCAGAGAAGCTACTCAGCATCTCTGGTTTTTACCCATGGCTTTCCCTGTCAGGAAAGAATAATTGCCTTACGGGCGTGCTTTCGATCCGGCAAATATACACTTTCTTCTTTGCGCCACTGCCTCTATTCAAGCTAGAATCCACCGGTAGCCATTTACCCTCTTGATTTCAGGCCGCAGCCAGCCCAATGCACAAACCCAATACTCTCAGTCGCGTTTTGTTTCATAGCTTGAGAAAGCTGTTATTCATCTGGGTCAGAACAACAGTTCATAACAACACTACAGAAAGTCTTGGGATTCAACCAGACAAGACTGTCTGCTACGTACTTCGTAACCGCTCCCTGTCTGATCTGATGGTGGTTGAGCAGGAGTGTCGAAAAGCCGGTCTTCCTCGTCCCTATGCGTTTATTCACAAAGAGTGCAAGAACGGTGATCAAGCCTATTTTTACCTGACTCAACAACGAGGTGTTTTGCTTCAGCGAGAGCATCCGGAAACGGCAGATACACTGGCAAACCTGCTCAAGGAAACCGAGGAGCATCCCGACCGGGACGTACAGTTGGTTCCTGTTAGTATTTTCTGGGGACGGGCTCCGGATAAAGAGCAGTCCGCCCTGAAGCTCCTTTTTGACTGGAACTTCAGTCTGGGAGGGCGCTTCAGAAAGTTTATGGCCATCCTGCTTCATGGCAGACAGACCATGGTTCACTTTAACCCGGCCATGTCCCTGAGAGACATGGTGGATGAAGGTCAGGAACATACCCGCACACTACGCAAGGTGGGTCGAATTCTCAGGGTACACTTTCGTCAGCTCAGGGAGTCTGTCATTGGTCCTGATCTCTCTCACCGGAGAATACTGGTCAATGGTCTGCTCCATACTCCACAGATTCGCAAAGCCATAGAGACCGAAGCCGCCGCCCAGGAAATTACCCTGATTGAGGCTGAAAACAAGGCTCGGCAGTACGCCAATGAAATCGCATCTGACTATTCTTATCCGGTCCTCAGATTCCTGGATATTCTATTGACCTGGTTCTGGAACAAACTCTACGACGGCCTGTCGATCAATAACATTGAACCGATCAAAGCACTTTCCCGGAAGCACAGTATTGTATACGTGCCCTGTCACCGCAGCCATATCGACTACCTGCTGCTTTCCTATGCTCTTTACTATGAGGGACTGACGCCTCCCCATATTGCTGCCGGTATCAACCTGAATATGCCCATCGTGGGTACCATTCTCCGTAAAGGTGGGGCTTTCTTCATGAGAAGAACCTTCAGAGGCAACCCCCTTTACAGTGCCGTCTTTCATGAATACATGCATACCCTGTCCAGTCGCGGATTCCCCATTGAATATTTTGTTGAGGGCGGCCGCTCCAGAACCGGTCGGACTCTGAACCCGAAAACCGGCATGCTCTCTATCAGCATGAGAAGCTACCTTAGAGATAATCGCAAGCCCATAGTGTTTGTGCCGGTTTATATTGGTTATGAGAAGTTGCTGGAAGTCAGCACTTACATGAGTGAACTAAGGGGCAAAAGTAAGAAAAAAGAGTCCCCTCTGGACGTTGTGCGAACACTGGCAGCATTGAAGGATCAGTTTGGCAAAGCCTGGATCAACTTTGGCAACCCTGTCAGCATGGGTGAATTCATGGATAAGGAAGTTCCTCAATGGCAGGAAGATCAGTCTGAAGGCTTTAAACCAAAGTGGTTAAAGCAAGCGACCAATACTCTGGCATTCAAAATTGCCAGCGAGATCAACTCAGCTGCTGTCATCAACCCGGTTAACCTGGTCGCCATGGCCCTGCTTTCATCGCCTCGTCATGCCCTGGGTGAACAGGAGTTGGTATTGCTGATAGAGATCTATCAGCGGCTGCTCAGCAAATCCCCCTACAGCGACAAGACCGTTATTACTGATATGGATGGCTATGGCGTCATCCGGTATGCGGAGAAGCTGGATTTACTCAATAAATTCAGTGATTCTCTGGGTGATGTCTACAGCCTTGACGAAAAGACCGCTGTCATGATGACCTATTACCGGAATAACGTACTGCATATGTTTGCCGTGCCTTCCCTGCTCAGTTGTCTGTTTATTAATAACAGCGCCATGACGCAGAGAGAAATTTTCCGGGTCTGCTCCATTTTGTACCCTTATCTTAAATCTGAACTCTTTCTGAAGTGGAGCAAAAGAAGTTTCCTGAAAGTGGTCGTCAAATGGCTGGAAACATTGGAAAGCGAAGGCCTGATTATCAGCGACCATGACGGCTACTACCGTCAGCCTGAGTACAGTTCAGCTCAGTTTGTCACTCTGACAGTGCTTTCCCGTGCCATTGCCCAGACGCTCGAGCGCTTTTTCATGGTCATCAGCCTGCTGATCAGTAATGACAATGGCAACATTAAACAGGAGACACTGGAAAACCAGAGTCGAGTCCTGGCTCAGAGGCTGTCCATTATCCACGGGTTGAATGCTCCCGAGTTCTTTGACAAAGCTCTGTTCAAAAACTTTATCGAGCAATTACGGCTCAATAACGTAGTGGAGATTACCCAGACTAACAAACTCAACTTTGGCGATGAAGTCAAAATGGTCGCCGATGAAGCCTTCAAGGTTCTGACCAGCGAAGTCCGCCACAGCATACTGCAAACCACCAAAACACAACCTACTCCTATCAAAGAGCATTAACTCACTGCCGTTACAGCGCCCGTGCAGACGCCATCTTTCACCATCGGATTTAGCGGATATTGAAAGATGGCGGTCGCTGGATACTTAATTCACAACCTTTACTCAAATGCCTTAAGAGCATGGATATCGTACCTGCATGCCTTCCCTTGCAGTTTGTAGGTGGGCGAAGCATTGCCCAATTCCGGTGATAGCCTGGGCCTTTTAATCACTACCCGGTATCGGGCCAGTTTCAGCGCAGGCTCAAGCAGCTCATCTGCATCAGGATCACCCGATAATAACGCCTGAAAGATTTTCATTTCCTTTTTAACTTGTGCCGATTTCCCTTTATGCGGAAACATGGGGTCCAGATAGACGACATCGAACTGTTTTCCAGCGGACATACTCGACTCCATTGCACGACGACTGTCTTGTTTAATCAACAGCATACGTCCGGCAATCTCCGAGACCTCCCGATCTTCCATCGCCCTTCTGATACCGTCTTCCAGCAAAGCGGCGATGACGGGAGAACGCTCAATGATGGTCACCTTGCAACCCAGCGAGGCCAGCACGAATGCGTCTCGACCAAGCCCTCCTGTGGCATCCAGCACATGAGGTTTGACACCTTTATTCAAGCCCACCGCTTTGGCTATATCCTGGCTTTTCCCGCCGCCGAACTTTCTTCTATGGCCCGCCTTGCCACCCACAAAGTCAACACTGATGGGGTTTTCCTTGCCATTAGCCCGCTTCAGGGAAAGACGATCATCTTCAAAACCAAGAAGAAGTTGATCTTCCTCACAGCCAGCTGGATTCATAATAAGACAGGTTTCATCCATTGCACGAAGCAGCGTATCAAGATAGGCCTGCTTATCAGGATCCGGATGATTTTGTACTACGACAGAACTGGCCATTCGCCTTTTGCTCACAACATGTTGAGGTAGGTTGAATTTTATCACTGGGGAAGCATTTGAAAACCTCGAATCACTTCTCCCGGGAGCCCGTCGGAAGCAGTCTTTAGAGCATGAATTTCAGTAAAGCGAGCCCAGCCTCTTGCCTTCTTGCCTTCTTGCCTTCTTGCCATGAGTTTGAAAGGCCGCCAGACCCATTTTTTGAAACTGCAAACCACAAACAAAAACAGCAGATTCATGGTCTGCTGTTTTTATTTGTGGTTTAGACATTCATTCCAGCATCAATCAGGCTGAGCTACCATCCTCAGGTAAGGCTTCAGTGTCATCCAACCTTCCGGGAATTGCTTTCTGGCTTCTTCTTCCGTAACCGAAGGTGGAATGATCACATCCTCACCAGGCTGCCAATTCACTGGCGTAGCCACGCTGCAACGGCTGGTTAGCTGAATAGAATCCAGTGAGCGAAGGATCTCATCAAAATTTCTGCCAGTGGTCATTGGATAGGTCATCATCAGTTTAATCTGCTTGTCAGGCCCAATGATAAACACGGTTCTTACCGTAGCATTGGTGGCAGCTGTTCTCCCTTCTGAGGTATCTCCAGCGTCAGCAGGCAACATATTGTATAGCTTCGCTACGTTAAGGTCCGTATCGCCAATCATTGGGTACTGGGGCAGGTACCCCTGGGTTTCCTCAATGTCTCTGGCCCAGCGTTCATGATCATCAACAGGATCCACACTCAGGCCAATGAGCTTACAATTGCGTCTTTCGAACTCTGGTTGCAGTCGAGCCATATAGCCAAGCTCTGTCGTACAAACGGGTGTAAAGTCTTTTGGATGGGAGAATAAGATGGCCCAGGAATCACCTATCCAGTCATGAAAGTGGATGGAGCCTTGGGTAGTTTGAGCCGCAAAATCAGGGGCAACGTCATTAATTCTCAGAGTCATGTCAATTCCTCAGGGAGCAATCTCGGGTCATGAGTCGATGTCTCAGCGCTGTCGATGAAAAAATGTTCTCATTATGATCAGTCTGAAACAGACACAGTCTTGTCCGAAAAGTGTGGAATTACAATTTTTGGCAGAAAACGCAGACTTCCCAGCAGATCAATGCTGTGTCAAATAACGCAATGAATGGCGCTGAGGACCGCTGTGATGTTGCGCAAAATCCTTGCCTGACACCGCGCAGGAGCTGCACATCACGTGCAGGTGATTTGGCTTAATACTTTAGACGTCAAACCACACTTTTGACCTTCTTGACCTGAACATTGATGCCAACAGTTTCCTCTGTTTTGAACCGTTCATAGACGAATTCGTTCACGCTAACCTCGCAGCCATATACACTAAAGTCAACGACCTGACTGCTGCCACGGTTCCAGACCCTCAGTGTGGAATCACTGTGTTTTTCGATGTTCCATTGGTGGAATCCTGAATAGTCTTGCGTTTCCGCCTCATTTACAAAATGCTGGAAGCGAGCGGCACCATCAACCTTCAACGCCCTGCAAATCTGCTCAAAGGAAAGTATTGGGTCGTATCCATGATCGATAGAGTTCTGTGCAAGAATGAAATCAAACCGTTCTTGCCCGAACAGGTCAGCCGTTTTCTCTGCTACACCAAAAACCAGGTCGTAGCCGCGCTCAAGACCGTAGATATCCATCAATGTGTTGTAGGCACATGCCAGTGGGTCAGCGGCTATTATGTCCAGCTTTTGCTGGTTGAGGAGACGCCCAACCGCTGGCTTCAGCGCACAGCCCATATCGAGGATTTCTATATGACCTTCTGCATTTCCGGGTAATGAGTCCTCATATTGAAAAGGAAAGTCCAGCAGAAACTCTTTTCGGAAGTCTTCATGATGAGCCGCAAGCATATTCCTGGAAAGGCCATCCCACCAAAAACGCAACTCGTCTTCAACACCAGACGCCCATTCCTGTGCCTCAATTCCGTGTTTGTCGCATTCAATTAGAACGCTTTGTGTGAGGCTCTTTAAGGAGGATAGTAGCAAGCGTTCACAAAACCTGTTCCAGTGATCTCTGGAGCGGTACTTTTCAAGTTCGACGGCGAGGTCTGGAGAAGTATCGGAATGCTCGCTCGGTTTCACAACCTGGTATGTCTGGCGGCGAAATACTTTATTGATGCCCTGACGAATACTGCTCATTCAAATCTCCTGGTTTTAGGACAGTGAGTAGGAGCTGAACCAATTCTTCAACTGTGCTGGCACTGATCTTTCGTACTTAACCGTATACCCAAGTGCAGTAGTCCGTCCTATGAAAAAGTGCTTTCATTCAGATCAGTCTGAAACAGACGCAGTCTTTTCTGAACAGTCCCCAATTACGATTAATAAGAAGTAAAGCCTGTTTACACAAATGATCAACTGGAATTTACAGGCAGAAGAAGCCACTTTTTAATAACAAAAAAGTGAGTATTCAGTAGATAAACTCACCCATACGGCAGGATAGATGGCTGTGCCTTTAGCCATAACCATACTGATGGTCAGAACATCATAACAGCCATCAGTACAGCAACGAGAGCAAAGCGATAGATCACGAAAGGCATCAATCCGATTCGATTGATAAATGACAGAAAGAGATGCATACAGATCCAGGCGCTGACACCTGCTATCAGGGCACCAGAGAACAGTATGCCCCAGTCGACCGGCTCTGTGGATTTAATCAGATCCAGTGTCAGAAGCAGCCCCGCCCCCAGTATGACCGGAATGGATAACAAAAATGAAAAGCGGGCTGCCGCCTCACGAGTCAAGCCGAGCATCAGGCCAGCTGTTATAGTAATACCTGAGCGAGACGTTCCCGGAATCAAGGCAATAGCCTGAGCAAAGCCAATGATCATAGCCTGACGGAAGTTCAACGTTTCAATAGGCTGTATTTTTTTCCCTTTATAGTCAGCCCAACCCAGAAGAGCACCAAAAATCATGGTTGTTCCTGCAATGACAGCAATGCTGCGCATAGCCTCATCAAGACCCACAGACTTCAGGGCAAAACCAAACAGAACCGCTGGCAAGGTCGCAGAAATCAGGTACCAACCCAGACGACTGTTCACCGTTGAGCCTTTACCTGCCACAGAGCCCAGCCAGTCCAGGGCAATTCTGATCAAATCCTGACGAAAATAGACCACAACTGCGATCAATGTGCCAATATGAACAGCCACATCAAATGCCAGCCCCTGATCCGTCCAACCCAACAACTGCGCAGGCAATATCAGATGAGCAGAACTGGAAATTGGCAGAAACTCTGTCAGGCCCTGAAGCAGAGCAAGAATGATTACCTGAAGGCTATCCACGATAGCATCCCTCCCTTACCGGGTAATATCAGCACATATCGGCTTCAAAGAATGGTTAACAAAGAAAAGGCATTTCAGCGTTCACTTTTCTTGAGAGCAACTTTATCCCTGAGATAGACAGGTCTGGCCTGCTCAGCAGGCACTGCAAATCCTTCGTTAAAATCAGCCGCAGCCAGAATAGCGATATCTGCCGCTCTGGGATAAGCCTCGGGAAAACACTTCACCACTTTTGCTGCCAGCAAGTCTTCGAACTGCCAACCCGTTCCCATTCCCAGCCAGTTCTCTTCGCCATCGGGCACGAGCACTTGCTCTGGAGCAATAACGCTCTCTTCAATCACTGGCCTCATCAATCCATTTTCTTCCTTGAAAGCACCCCAATAAACTTCCCCCATGCGGGCATCAATAGATGCCAGTACAGCGTTTGACTGATGCACTCTGAAGCCTTCCTGTGCCAAGGCTCTCAGGGTTGACACTGCAACAACCGGTTTGTCCGTGGCAAACGCTAACCCCTGCACCATGGCAGTCGCTATTCTGAGACCTGTAAAAGCACCAGGCCCACGACCAAAAGCCATGGCATCCAGATCAAACAGGCTGACGCCCTGCTTTTTCAAAAGATTGTCAACCATTCCCAAAAGCTCACGGCTGTGCCTTCTGGGTAACAACTCAAAATGCTCAACAATCTCACCGTCCAGATTCAGTGCAACTGAACAGGCTTCTGTAGCGCTATCAAGAGCCAGGATTTTCATCGTTGTATCTCTATAGAGAGGAGGGGTATCTCACACATTCAAAAGCAGGCCGTATCATTGCCCGCTAATGCGAAAGTCTCTTGAAAACGTAAAAAAGGACGCATAGTCGTCCTTTTTTCTACGGTTAGCATCTGGAGATGCCAGACAACAAAGCTTATCAGGCAGCCGAAGACTTAAGGGCACTGATCACTTTGGCCTTGATATCATTAACGCTGCCTACACCCTCAACACGGGTATAGCGGGTCTGTCCTTCAATGTTCTCGTAGAAGCTGATCAGAGGGGCGGTCTGATCGTGGTAAACTCCAAGACGCTTGCGGACGGTCTCTTCAATATCGTCATCACGCTGAATCAGGTCTTCACCCGTTACATCATCTTTACCTTCAACCTTTGGTGGGTTGTAGACAACGTGATAGGTACGGCCACTGTCAGGGTGCACACGTCTTCCTGCCATGCGTTGAACAATTTCTTCATCTTCAACGGCAATTTCGATCACATGATCAATATCTACACCGGCATCACGAAGTGCTTCAGCCTGTGGGATGGTCCTGGGGAAGCCATCAAACAGGAAACCTTTGGCACAATCGTCTTTGCCGATACGTTCTTTAACCAGCTCAATGATGATTTGATCTGAGACCAAAGACCCGGAATCCATAACCGCCTTTACTTTAAGACCTAGCTCGGTACCATCCTTGATTGCTGCGCGCAGCATGTCGCCGGTAGAGATCTGGGGGATACCAAACTCTTCCATGATAAACTGGGCTTGCGTACCTTTTCCGGCACCCGGGGCACCCAACAGAATCACTCTCATGAACAGGCTCCTGTCTGTCAAGACCCACTGCTCGAGCCTTGTTATGACGATTTTAAAAGGCACAAAGGATATACACAGAGTCACTGCGTTACAAGTTGATACAGGAAAATTCTAACCTCCATATACCCATCACCAAGATAAACGAGGTTAAGTCACAACTATGAAATTTCTGCATCCGCTGGCCGATACAGTCATCAGAACGCCCATTCTGAAGAGAAGCAGACATGAGAAGGTCATACAGAGTAAAGATAGTGTCCATAATGGCTATGACCCTACTGGCTGTGACCTTGCCGGTCACCACTTTGGCACTTCCTAACGCTAAAATCATGGGACATCGCTGGCTACTATCCGCTATAAAGAGTAACCGACCGCCTTCCGGCTATCTTACTCTCGACAACTGTAAGATAAGCAAGAACATTGGCGACCTGCCCGTTGACAAGCGCACTTACAGAGTTTCATTTAACGAAAATTTTTCCTACGATCCTGCCAGTGGCAGCATCTCAACCATCATGAACAGGCTCTACCAACAGACCCTCAACCTGGGTGGAACCCCTGTTCTTATCAGTAAACCTGCCACCATTATCCTGACCAGCAGGCCCCAGAGAGAATCAGTCACTTACCAGATCGTCATCACTCATAATGAGAGAACCATGATGCAGCTCTATGAATGCCCCTGGAGTAAAGCGGTCTACTTGTGGAAACCCGAAAGAGGTAGTCTTTTCAATTAATTAAAGATTTAACGGATCATCAGTTTGACGACATCAGCATCAGCTTCACGGCTTTCTCCCGCCTGGTGAAGCTTCTCCAGATAGCTCTCCCAGTATTTTTCCTGATTGACGCAAAGATCGTAGAGATAGCCCCAGTCGTAGATGCCACTGTCATGACCATCATTAAAGTGAATTTTAATCGCATAATGGCCCACCCTTTCTATGCTGATGATCTGAACCTGCTTTTTACCCCTTTGCAGCACTGGATTACCATGCCCCCTGACCTCGGCAGAAGGACTGTGGACGCGAAGCATCTCGCTACTGAGTTGATATGTCTCATCTGCACTGTAATTCAACTCGAGTCGTTGGGATTGCTTGTGAAAGTTCAATGCTTCCGGGATTTTTTGCTGCATGCTGAAAGTCTCTGCTTTAGTTGAACGACTGGCTTAACGCAGTCTACATCAGAGTCCTCTGTAGGGGACAATTTTGAGACAAACCTTGATATGAAAGGATGAATAGGTGTCCGGTAGCAGATAGAGTCTTGCTTCCTTGTTAGTTGCGCTTACATCAATGTTTTGAACTTTCCATCTGTAAACCATTCAAAGAGTTGAAGGACATCTTTGTTGAATGCCCTTCAAACCAACATCCTTGTGATCGAGGATACTACTAAATTAACGAAAGGAACTTAACATGAACGTAAATAACACGCCCAGCGCTGCTGCTGGGCAGACTTACTCAGTCTCGCCACAGCCTGTTCAAGCTCAAGGTAATTGTTTCGGTAAGGTTGTCGTCTGTGATGATGGCAGCGCGAAAATCTATTGCCCGAAATCCGATGGATCATCGGAAGAAAAGGCCACCGTTTTTCGTGATAGCCCAATCAGGTCAGCTACCTTCAGCGCCGATGGTACCCAAGTCCTGATGACCAGTCAGGATGGAACAACGAGAACCTTTGGTCGTGATGCCGATGGGGTATTCTTCGAACAAGGCACCTCTATGAAGAAGTGATCAACTACGCTGCTTTGAGTACCAATGGCTGCCAGCTGTTGACTGCAAGTAGCGATAAAACGTTGAAAATCACTGAACTATGAGTGACAGTCAAGCGGCCTCCGACAGAGTTGGAGGCCTATTGGCTGACATCCTCAATATAACAACAATCCAGTCCCAGGCAAGCTACAACCCACCCCTGAATGATCGACATAAAACCAGAGGAGACATTAACCCTTTTATTCAGGATAATGGCGAGTCATTACCTAACCAATAATTACGCCCAAGGATTTTATCTCAGGCATGAACAACCTACAGACACCTAATGACTTATACCATAACCCTTACCCTGACGACGAAATTGATCTTTTTGAGCTTGTAGAAAAACTATTTGCCCAAAAATGGCTGATTATAGCGATTACCACTTTAGCAACAGCCATTGCTGTGGTTACAGCCTTTAAGCTTCCTGTAAGCTACACAACTGAAGCCGTCTTAAACGAACCCTCTTCTGCAGATATTGCAGCCTGGAACAGTAATGTGTTCTTAATTGCTTCAAATAGTAATAACAGTGGCTCGGGGTACCTTTCGACTGAAGAAGCCTATCAGCTGTATATGAAGTATTTAACCAGTCCTGCTGCAAGACGTTATGCTTTCCAGGAGTCATCGCTTGCGGATAATACTTCCACACCCGATCCTGAAATGCTTGCAGCGCAATATCAGGCATTCTCTAACAACTTAGCCATCACAACGGACAAGGGGGACAGTCGAACGAAAATTCGATATAGCTCTCACAGCCCTGAAGAATCAGCATCAATCGTCAATGAAATTCTTTTGCCATACGCTCAGGACCGATTTTTAAACCATATGAATGAGAACTTTCAAGCACAAATTGACATAAAGAAAAAACAGATCATAAGCCATATCAATCGTCTGGAATCAAACTTCATATCCTACAACAAACTGCGCCTGACAGAACTGAGAGAAGCTTTAGCCCAGGCACAAGCCGCCGGGATTACTGAACTTCGGACCAGTGAAGTGAATGCAACCATTCTTGATGGAGCCCCTTACCTGCTGGGTGAGAAGCTTCTGAAGTCGAGAGTTGACGCGATCAATAACAGAATTGAGAAGTATCGCTTTTACAGCATTCCCGAAACAGAAAATAGCACAGAAAAACCCTATATCAGAGGTGTATCCGGTCGTGTTTACCAGCTGGAACAATTAGAAAAACTGGACCCGGACTTTTCTTCCATGATTCCAGCCAAGATAGAGCAACCTGCGGTCATGCCAGCTTCGCCCTCTAAACCCAATAAAAAGCTTATTGTCGTTTTAGGCGCTATGTTAGGTCTGATGGCCGGAGTCTTCCTTGCCCTGATCAGGATAGCTCTCAAAAGCAGAGAAGAGAGAAAGCGAGCTGCCGACCATAACGTCCCGAGTATGGTCGGCTAAAAGGTCAGAGGATATAGCGACTCAGATCTTCGTCCTGAACCAACTCACCCAGATGCTCGTTAACATAAGCAGCATCAATCAACAGCGGTGATTCGCTGTGCTTGTGAGAGAGGTCTGCTGCACTGTAGGAGATCTCTTCCAGCAGACGCTCAATAACAGTGTGTAGACGACGGGCACCGATATTCTCGGTGTTCTCGTTGACTGTCCAGGCCACTTCCGCAATTCGGGCAATACCATCTTCAGCAAAGGTAATATTGAGTTCTTCTGTCTTCATCAGAGCCTGATATTGCTTCGTCAGGGATGCATTCGGCTCAGTCAGGATACGAACAAAGTCTCTGGTGGTAAGTGCCTTCAATTCAACACGAATAGGCAGGCGGCCCTGCAGTTCCGGAATCAGATCAGATGGCTTGGCAAGATGAAACGCCCCTGAAGCCATGAACAAAATGTGATCCGTTTTGATCATACCGTACTTGGTGGAAACGGTGCAGCCTTCGATCAATGGCAACAGATCCCGCTGAACACCTTCACGGGAAACATCAGCATTTGAGCTGGAAGAGCGCTTGGCCACCTTATCAATTTCATCGATGAAAACAATGCCATTCTGCTCAACAGATTCTATCGCTCTGGTTTTGAGTTCATCTTCATTGACCAGTTTCGCAGCTTCTTCGTCCTGAACCAGTTTCAAAGCGTCCTTGACTTTTAGCTTGCGCTTTTTCTGCTTTCCAGAATTCAGATTTGAGAACATATTCTGCAGCTGGCTGGTCATTTCTTCCATGCCGGGAGGTGCCATAATTTCCACACCCATGGCTGCTTCGCGAACATCAATCTCGATCTCTTTGTCATCCAGCTGGCCTTCACGCAGCTTCTTGCGGAACACCTGACGGGTTGTATTATCCTGAGGCTTTTCGGCGTCCTCCGAGAAGGAGCGGGGAGGCGGCAGTAAGGCATCCAGTATTCTTTCTTCTGTCGCATCGAGAGCACGATCTTTTACTCTCTCAACTTCCTGCTCACGCAGCATTTTTATAGCTGCATCCATCAGATCCCTGATAATAGATTCAACATCACGGCCAACATAACCCACTTCTGTAAACTTGGTTGCCTCGACCTTGATAAAAGGCGCATTAGCCAGTTTAGCCAGACGGCGAGCGACTTCAGTCTTACCCACGCCGGTAGGACCAATCATCAGAATATTCTTGGGAGTGATTTCATTTCGCAGCTCTTCATCCAGCTGCATACGACGCCAGCGATTGCGAAGAGCAATGGCTACGGCTCGCTTGGCATCATCCTGGCCAATAATATGTTTATTCAGTTCGTGAACGATTTCACGAGGGGTCATATTTGACATGTCACAAACTCTGTAAACGAAAGATCAGCAAACTCACCATTTAAACACTGTCAGCGAGAAGCCATATTGTAACTGACTTCTGCTTTTCAGCCTTTTGGTCAAGACTGCTCTATCTTGATTTCTTCGATAACCCGGTTCTGGTTGGTATAGACACAGACATCTGCAGCTATTTCCAGACTTTTCTCTACGATATCTTTCGCGCCCAAATCAGTATTCTGATAAAGCGCTTTGGCAGCAGACTGAGCAAAGAATCCACCCGAGCCAATGGCCAGAATGCCATCATCAGTGACCATAACGTCACCATTGCCGGTAATGACCAGAGATGCTTTAGCATCAGCTACAATCAACATGGCCTCCAGACGCTGCAATGTCCTGTCGGTACGCCATTCTTTCGCCAGTTCAACGGCTGCTTTTTCCAGACGCCCATGATGCTTTTCCAACTGGGCTTCAAAACGTTCAAAAAGAGTAAATGCGTCTGCTGTGCCACCGGCAAAGCCAGCTATCACTTTACCTTTAAACAGGCGACGCACCTTGTGGGCATTACCCTTAATGACGGCGTTACCCAGTGAAACCTGACCATCACCGCCTACGACCACACTATCGTTTCGACGTACGGACAGAATGGTGGTGCCACGATACTGTTCCAAGGTAGGCTCCTTTTAGCATTTTGCTTGATTCGTCACTTAATATTGGGGAGAAGACAGAATTATCAAGGGGGCGGCCCGGAAAAACTTTCCATACCGCATTGTGAGTAACTAACCAGTTGGTGATGAGTGTAATTTTCGCACTTGGCACTCTGTTACCGCATATCAAAGCATTTCAGGATAAAGGAGTAGTCAAACGCTATATCCTGTATCCACTCGTAACGCCTGCTGGCACCGGCATGGCCTGCATGCATTTTCATATTAAGGATCAGAGGGTTGTCATCGGTTTTCAACGCCCTGAGTTTGGCCACCATCTTGGTCGGCTCCCAGTAAGTGACCTGCTCATCGGATATCCCCGAGTTGTAGAGCGCAGGCGGATAGTTCCCGGCCTCTATATTGTCGTAGGGAGAGTAGCCAGAGATGTAGTCAAAGTCTTCTTTACTCGTTATCGGGTTACCCCACTCTTCCCACTCTGGCGCAGTCAGGGGCAAAGATGCATCACTGATCGTATTGATCACATCAACAAAAGCCACATCGGCAACAACACAACCAAACAGATCAGGTCTCATATTGGTGACAGCCCCCATTAGCAAGCCGCCCGCGCTGCCACCATTGATAGCAATCTGGCCTTTGCTTGTATAGTTACGATGAATCAGGTACTCACAGCAATCGATGAAATCGTTAAAGGTGTTCATTTTATGCTGCATTTTACCATTGAGATACCAGTCATACCCCTTGTCATCGCCACCTCTGATATGAGCAATGGCATAGACAAAACCACGATCAATCAGGCTGAATTTAGGCGAAGAAAAACCTGCCGACATTCCATGACCATAAGAACCATAACCATAGACCATGGTCTTGTTGCTACCATCCAGCTTAGTGCCTTTCTTGTAGATAATGGTCAGTGGCACTTGCTCACCATCCCGAGCCGGGGCGAACTCTCTCTTCACTTCATAGAGCGAGGCATTAAAATTCGGAACATCCTTGCGATAAACTTCTGTCAAAGCGCCATTTTCCAGATTCAGCTCAAACACTGTGTTTGGCGATATAGGTGAATCATAATCAAGCCTGACAACGGTCGCCTGATGATCCCAGTCACCATAAAACTCCAGACAATGAGCCTCCTCAGGCATGGAGATGATTGAGAAGGTTCCGGAATCCATATCCATCACAGCCACTTCGTCGAGCACTTTCTGGTTATTTTTGCGTTCAACAATCAGAAAGTGGCTGTAGAAGTGGATACTGCTCAGGCACAGGCCCTTCTGCTCCGCAATGAAGTCCTGCCAGTTTTCCTGAGCCCACTTTTCATGAGCTACAGGCATTTCATCGGCTATCGGCATGTGAGGAGCTGCCGGACACTTCATGACTTTGAAGTCATTGGCTTCATCCTGATTGGTCAGAATGTAGAAGTCCCCCCTGTAATGCTCCAGGGAGAAAGAGACATCGTTCTCACCCACAGCAAACTTTTCAAACTGATCAGAATTCCGTCCAGCCACATACACGACATGAGTAGAACCACTATCCAGATGAATCATGAAATACTCACGATCATTGGTTCGGGATAACGATAAAAACATACTGTCGTATTCTTCCGGTTTGGAATAGATTAACTCCTTTTCAGTAACGCCCTTGTGAATATCGACTTTGTACACGTCACGACCACGACCCGACTCATCCCGCTCAACAATGTACAGATGCTCATTGCCATGCCAAAGAAAAGACCCGGTACTGTTTTGAAACTCCCATTTCAGATCTTGCCCCGTCTCCAGATCCCGAACCCGGATGGTTCTCTCCATTGAACCGGTCAGATTGAAACTGTAGGCAAAATGAGTCTGCTTGAGGTTAGTGCCTGAAGCACCGAAAATATAAAGTTCTTTACCTTCTGCTTCCTTGTTTACATCAAAGTAGACTTCTTCGTGAGCTTTTCTTGAGCCTTTCTTGCGACAAAGAATCGGATAGTCCCTGCCTTTTTCTTCCCTTGTGTAATAGAAAAAAGCACCTTCTTTGACCGGCCAAGATTCATCATCTTCCCTGATACGAGACAGAACTTCACCGTAGAGGTTTTCTTCAACCTCCTTGTAGCCTTTCATCCACTCATCTTTATAGGCATTTTCAGACCGGATGTACTCAAGAACCGCTGGATTATCAAAATCCAGATCACCGGCAATAAACTTCTGCCAGTTTCTATCTCTCAGCCAGTGGTAGTCATCCACCCTGCTAATACCATGTTGAACGATTTCATGGGCTATTTTTTGGGCTACCGGTGCTTTCATACTTACCACCTGATTGATTTTTCTTCGCTCAAGGCACTGTATCATTCAAGAATAAAAAGTGAATCCAGCTATTTCATTCTCAGCAACAGACCATCAATTTTGAAATCAGCCAGCACCTGCTTTGCCTGATCAATACTTTCTGATGTTTCAAAAGGCCCCAGCTGAACCCTGTGCCATGACTCCCCTGCCCCCACGGTCACCTTGACGACTCTGGGTTCCTGGCCTGCCAACAGCAACTGAGCCTTGAGGCGTTCGGCATCTTTGGCACTTCGGAATGAACCTGCCTGTAACAAATACTTTACACCGGGCTTTGTGGTTGTTTGCGCTTCAGACACGGATTTTGAACCAGTTTTTTCACTGGCCGCTAGTGTCGGCGGCGACTGCCGCTCAACAGGTTCAGGCAGAATGACTTCCTGTTCGGGCAGCACGGTATAAAAATCAAAGACCGGTTCCGGACTTTTCTTATCGGGCTGAGCCGCTTCAGCGGACTTGGCAGGCGCATTAACGGAAACAGGAGCCGGTGTCAGATTGATCAGGAAAGCCACAAAAAAGCCAGCCGCAAAACCGGTGACCAGCCAGATCCAGCCTGGCAGCTTTGACTGTTGACTGGATTTCTTTTTCGAAGCGGCCTTGCTGGCGCCTCTTTTTGGTGGAGTACGGGTGCTCATATGTCTGATGCAAAATCTACTTCAAAAGGGAAAAACAAGAGACTCATCCTCACCCATGAACCGGAGTTTTGCACAATATCCTTTTTAAGAAGACGATTTTCACGAACAAGGTCATATTACCACGGATACCCTCTGTTACCATGCAATCACGGCACTTGTGACTTTAGATCTGGTCTTTATGGCCAATCCCAAGCTGAAAACGGGACATTTCAAAACGGTAGAAGAAGGTCATTGCAGAGCGGAGTTGACGGTGGAGCGCACAAAGAAAGTGTCTTAGCGTTAATCTCTGCTACTCTGTGCTATTCACTCACATTGATTGGAGTTATGCCAGTGAGCGCCAAAGCAAGACCTCAGCCAACAGAGATTGATCATATTCGCAACACTTTGACTGACGTAGTTGATGGTCTGGGTCAAACCCGTGGTGAAATGCACCAAAGGTTTGACCAACAAGAAAAAGAACACAGTCTATTCAAACATGAGGTTAAAGAGCGGTTTGACCTGCAAGAAAAAGAACATAGCCAATTCAAACATGAGGTTCAAGAGCGCTTTGACCTGCAAGAAAAAGAACATCGCCAATTCAAACATGAGGTTAAAGAGCGGTTTGACTGCCTCGAACAGAAAATTGACCAGCAAAGCTCTGAATTTAGTGAAGTCAAAGAAATGCTCCAAGCCTTGCTTACCCGCCAATAACCACGATCAAACGAATGCTTCCGGTTCGTTGGGGCTTCTTGGGGCTTCGCCGCTCCGCCCGACGTGCCTGTCGGCTCGCGGCTGAAGCCTTAGGTGGACCGGTATTCTATAACACGTTCTCCATTCATGGATGGGGTATAGGCTATTGTTTCTGTTATATCGCTGTTAGATAAACTTTCAGGCATACAGCACATTGCAGCATTAGCTCCTATAGCAATTATTCTAATATCAGGATTTTGTACTGGTGCTTTAAAAACCAACTTTAATTCATTTAAATCACCTTCGGGAAAACACACTAATATAGCTCCTCTTTCTTTATTTTGTAATTTACCAATAAAATCAGCAACGGCATCGGAAGCGTTTACTTTTTCGACATTTCTTAAAAATGGAGAATATCTACTTCTTTCTTTATCAAACCTGGAGAAATTATCCGTAGCAACAATATTGCACCCCCTTAGTTTAAGTTCTGAGGCAAGCCAACCATTACCAGCATAAACTTCCAAGCAAGTATCATCACCCAAATAGTCATGCAATTTAGCTAAAAACACTTGATCGATATTAACACAACTCCTTAAACAAGAAATTCTTACAAATCCATCACACACACTTTTAAATAAACCTGTTGTATCTTCTATTGCCTCTTTTATATTTATTAAATCGGGGTATTTATCTGGCACTTCATTCAACTCATATTTTTCTAAACATGCATGCATCAAGTTGAATAGAGAAATCATTTTCTCCTTATCCTTTATTTTCACTTCATCAGAAAGTGTTATACCACCCCCTAATGCGCCACCCATCTTCGAAACCAATGCTTTAAGTTCTTTTATTTCATCAATGTCAGACGGTTTATTTAAAGACTTTGATTCTATTTTTCTTTTTTTTAGTGCCCATCCTTTCAATTCACTACTATCACCAGCCTTACATTTTTTAGTGGCAGGTAAATCGAGCTCTTTATCAAGCTCTAATTTAGGTGCTAAGCAAAATTGAGCTTGCAATTTAGATACTACGGGCTTTTGACTTGGCAACATAGTTGATATCTCCTAAAAAAAATGATTTAAATATGAGATATCTGTTTATGAAATCTGTTCCATAATTGGTTATCATTGCTAACCATTCAGCAAGGCTACCTTACAAAAATTTCCAGATGGGAGGGGGCAGCACCTGCGGAGCAGCCCCTATAATTGGGTTATATGGCAAGTACACATCAATTAAATATGCTAGTTTCAAATACTTAAAAGAGCTATAGCCCGTGCATATAGACAAAACCGCAATTTTAACCCTGCTTTTTTATACTTTTATATCAGAAGTTCTTTCAGCCGCACCATTAGATAGAGTTGAACGATTTCTCGTTTTTAGCGAGTGCAATGGTTCAGAATTAAGTATCTTTGTCTTTCAATCATGAATCCATCAGTGCGTCAATTGTGTTGGAGGAAGTATATCAAGAGCATTCTGGCACTTGGTTTATTACTGGTCATTCACTGAATATACAAAACTGGAACAAATTAGCCACGTCCAGCACACCCACTTCATCCATTGCATTCAGTACATCACCAAACTTATACTTTGTCGTCCTGTCAGCCTTGTTGTGCTCTGTTGTACAAACCCTATAACAAAAAATCCCGGGAGCCTGCATCTCCGGCGCGGTCCATAAATTTGGCGTTATTTCTACTGCAGAGCCTTATTGTTGGCCATTCAGCGCGAGCTCGACGCTCAGAAAGTGTAGGTGCACCTTCTGTTTCTGCTGAAATTTCATATTGGAAGAGACAAACGCTACCCCCATTGCCCTCACTCATGTATGCTTCGGGGGTTAAACTAAGCACTAGCGTTTCCCTCCACTCTGCGAATTTGCACATTTGTACAAATTTTTAAATGCAGGGCACGAAACCCTTTAAATCCAGATTCTCGCAAAGAGCCATGATGGAAGAGCATTACCACCCGCATAAAATCGAGACAGAAGCCCAGAACTACTGGGAAGAGAACGACAGCTTTGCTGTCACTGAAGAGGCTGGCAAAGAAAAATACTACTGCCTGTCCATGTTCCCTTACCCCAGCGGTCGACTGCACATGGGTCACGTTCGCAACTACACCATTGGCGACGTGGTTTCCCGCTATCAACGTATGCAGGGCAAAAATGTTCTGCAACCTATGGGTTGGGACGCCTTCGGCCTACCGGCAGAAAACGCCGCTATCAAAAACAAAACCGCTCCAGCCCCATGGACTTATGAGAACATTGACTACATGAAAGGCCAGCTGAAGCGTCTTGGCTTCGGTTATGACTGGAATCGTGAGCTGGCCACCTGCAAGCCAGACTACTACAAGTGGGAACAGTGGTTTTTCACCCAACTGTACGAAAAGGGTCTGGTCTACAAGAAGATGTCTTCTGTGAACTGGTGTCCTAACGACGCTACCGTTCTGGCCAACGAGCAGGTAGAAGATGGCCGTTGCTGGCGCTGTGACACCCTGGTTGAGCGTAAAGAGTTGCCCCAGTGGTTTGTAAAAATCACGGCTTATGCCGATGAACTGCTGGCAGACCTGGATCAGCTGGAAGACTGGCCTGAGCAGGTTAAAGCCATGCAGCGTAACTGGATTGGTCGCTCTGAAGGGGTTCAGATGACCTTTGAGATAGCTAACCCGACTGCAGGCTCACCAGAAGAATTCCAGATCTACACCACACGCCCGGACACACTGATGGGTGTCACTTACATCGGCGTTGCCACAGAGCACCCCATCGCCAAAGCTGCGGCTGCAAACAATCCGAAACTGGCGGCTTTCATTAAAGAATGCAAGACCCATGGTGTGACCGAAGCAGAAATGGCCACCATGGAAAAAGTGGGGGTTGATACTGGTATTCGAGCTATTCACCCGATCACCGGCAGAGAAGTACCTGTCTGGGCTGCCAACTTCGTCCTGATGGATTACGGCACTGGCGCTGTTATGGCGGTACCCGGTCATGATCAGCGCGACTATGAATTTGCTAGTCGCTTTGAGCTGCCTGTCGAGCAAGTCATAGAGCCTGCAAATGGCGAACAGTGTGACTTGTCCAAAGCAGCGTTCACTGAAAAAGGCAAGCTGATCAACTCTGGTGAATTTGACGGCCTGACTTCTCAGGAAGCATTCAATGCCATTGCCGACCAGTTGATTGCTCAAGGCAAAGGTGAAAAGCAGGTTAACTACCGTCTGCGTGACTGGGGTGTGAGCCGTCAGCGTTACTGGGGGACTCCAATTCCCATGCGTTATCTGGAAGATGGCACTGAAGTCACTGTCCCTCTTGAAGATCTGCCGGTACTGCTGCCTGAAGATGTTGAGATGGATGGTGTTCATTCACCCATCAAGGCCGATCCCGAGTGGGCTAAAACCACCCATGACGGCCAGATAGCAACCCGTGAAACCGATACGTTCGATACTTTCATGGAATCCAGCTGGTACTACGCTCGCTACTGCTCTCCCCAGACGGATGAACAAATGCTGGACCCGGCTGCTGCCAACTACTGGCTGCCAGTGGATCAGTACATTGGCGGTATTGAACATGCCGTTATGCACTTACTCTACTCCCGCTTCTTCCACAAACTGCTGCGTGATGCGGGTCTGCTCGACAGCGACGAGCCATTCAAAAAGCTGCTGTGCCAGGGCATGGTTCTTGCGGATACCTTCTACTCACTGGACGAAAAAGGCTTGAAGCACTGGATTTCACCCAAAGATGTAGACTTTGAACTGGACGACAAAGGTCGATTGATCAAAGCCACCCTGAAAAAAACCGGTGAAGCCGTTGAGCACGCGGGCATGAGTAAAATGTCCAAGTCCAAAAACAACGGTATTGACCCACAGGATCTGATCGATAAGTACGGTGCTGACACCATTCGTCTATACACCATGTTTGCTGCTCCTCCCGAACAGACCCTGGAATGGTCAGAAAGCGCTGTTGAAGGGGCCCACCGTTTCCTGCGTCGTTTCTGGAAACAGGTTTCCGAACATCTGGCTTCCGGCGATCTACCGGCTCTGGACAGTAAATCCTTGAGCAAGGAACAGAAAGACCTGCGTCGCAAAACTCATGAAACCATCAAAAAGGTTTCCGATGATTGCGAACGTCGTCTGACTTTCAACACCGCTATTGCTGCCATCATGGAATTGAACAACGCAATTGCCAGGTTCGGGGACACCAGTGATCAGGGCCGTGCCGTTCTTCGTGAAGCCCTGGAAGCCTCCACTCTGATGCTGGCACCTATTGCCCCTCACGCTATGCACAGTGTCTGGCATGCTCTGGGTCATGCAGAGCCTGTGGTTCAGGCTGGCTGGCCAGCAGTGGACGAGTCGGCCCTGGAAAAAGACGCTATCACCATGGTGATTCAGGTCAACGGCAAGGTTCGTGCAAAACTGGAAGTTCCAGCTGGCATGGATAAAGAGGCGATTGAAAAGCTGGCGCTTGAACAAGAGAACGTAACAAGGTTCATCGAAGGAAAGACCGTTCGCAAGGTGATTGTAGTACCGGACAAACTGGTTAACATTGTTGCCAGCTGACCGGTTATTAACCACAGCTCACTGTCAAAAAGGCCAGCATTTCTGCTGGCCTTTTTAATATGCGATGTGTGACTTTTCAGAAAGGATATGAGTTGGACAGGTTTTGCCAGAGTTCAACAGACTGCATAATTCAGCTGAGATAATCCACCAGAGTTTGAAACAAAGCGTCACGTTCAATGGGCTTGGTCAGATAATCGTCCATACCTTTTGATAAAGCCTTGTTTTTAAACTCGTCAATAGCGTGAGCACTAAGACCGATGATGGTATGCCTCTCAATTCCGGCCTCCTGTTCAAACTGCCGGATCGCTTCGGTAGCAGAGTAACCATTCATAACAGGCATTTCACAGTCCATCAGAATCAGATCCCAGTTATCCTGATTACTCTTGAACTGATCGAGAGCTTCCTGACCATTTTCTGCAAAGACAGGCACAATATTGACTTTTTTGAGTAACTTTTTTAGCACCAGCTGATTGGCGGGATTATCTTCAGCCACCAGCACGTTCTTGTTATTCAGCACACCGGACTCAGCAATTTGGGAAACATCCATGATTCAACCTGTTTAGAATAATTATCTTACTTTCAGATTAGCGGTTAACCCAAAGATTGCATTATCAAACACTATTGATAAGTCGCAATACACCCCCACCTATCAAGTACTATTTTTCATGCTCCCCCGGTAAATGATATGTCTAAGCCTGTTCAAATCGTCTGCCCTTTATACAGCACTCCCAACCGGGTTCCCAAAATTCGCTCCATCCCAACCCTGATTCTGTTCAAAAACGGGAAAGAAATTGACCGCACATCCGTTGCCCTGCCCGGGAATCAACTGAAGAAATGGATTAGAAATGCGGCCAAAAGCTAATAAGAAGTGATAATAAATAGAGCAGCTATTAGGTTCTACTATTCTTAAGGGACGGTAAAAAAAACAGCATACAGGGACAGTATGAGCTTAATCGACAAAACCTCAGGTCAGGGTCCGCAATGGATCCAGCCCGAGGGAACCCAGCAGGTTTCTAATGATGGCAGAGTCAGGGCATTACGTAATGTCTTCAACAAGATGCTCCCTCCAGAGGATCAGGTAACTCCTAAAAAGCATTCCATCCATGAACGAGGCGTTCGAGTTATTCCTCCAACGCCAAAACACATTTACAAGACATCGTCCCGACCTCGCAGACCGGCCCCTAAAGCAGCCGATCTTAAGCCGCAACAACAACCTGCTACTGAGCAGAAGGCTCCAACCAGACCCAGAAGCCAGGTGCTTACTAAAAGACCCCCGAAAGCCAAATCGCTTGCCAGTCGATCCATCAGCAAACCTGCAACATCTTCAACGAACGCATTGCCTCAGTCGGCTTCTATACAAAAGGCAACCAGTAATCTTCTGGATCATCACCTGGCCAAAATATCATCGGCATCAGACAGGCAGGCGCAATACCGGGAACTGATTGCCACCTTCAAAACCAGCTCCTGTGTTGAGGGTGACGATGCATTCTCTGATATACAAGAAGCCCTCAGGGACGCAGCCAACAAACTGGAAAGCCCCGGAGTCGCAGATGATCCCGCTGCGATACAAAACCTGAAGAAGCATTTTTACCGACGTCTGGTAACAGAGGGCGCAAAACTTCTGAAGCAAGCTCCCCCGGAAAGAACCGTTAAGAAAGTACCTCCAAAACCACCAGTCCGCACCAGCTCACTGCCCAATAATGTAGCTCCGACAGCAAAAAACACAGAGCCTGCGAGCGTGCAGAAAACGCCTGTCACAGCACCAGAGAAAGTTGAAACAGAACCGACCAGCCATATTAGTGAAATTTCTCTTCCGGTTAGACGTCAGAGAAAAAGACAAGCGGCACTGGATGCACCGGCAAAATATATGTCCAAAAGTCTCGCCCAAGGCAAGGACACCCCCTGGAAAGAGCAGATGCCGAAGTTTTTCACCCGATATCTGAGAGCCATGGCTCTGACGGGGGCTTCTGAAAAAGCAAGCGTCGACAAAAAATGGTTCAAGCATGAGGTGCCAGGCGCTTCAATATTCAGTAACAAAAGCAGTGTCTCTGATACCCAGAAAGAACTCAGGAACAGGCTGGAAGATATTGCTTTCCAGAAAGGTGAATCCCTTACCGGCTTTTATCGTTTCTTTGACCAACATCAGCTTGGCAGAAATGTGAGAATGGCAGCAGTCAGCCAGATGATGTTACCCCTGTCCGAGCATGGCCATCTTGATCCCATGAGCCTGCAGGATCTTGAACCCAACTCGGGTAAAGAAGTATCTCAATGGCTGAATCAACAACTGGATGTTATATCCCAACGGGAATATCAGAATTACACGGCATTGCTAGATGACCTTAAGAACAGAACGGAAGGTAAATACAGGGTGAAGCTGGATGACACACCTTTCGGTAAAGTGCCTCTGGAAAGCATTACCGCAAAAACGCATGGCGAAGGTGTCTTCAAAGTAGCCAGGGTGAACAGCTTTCAGTACACCCTTGATCATTGTACGCCCTGGCTAAAATCCGCTCACCCAGTCACCGACAAATTTGCCGAGCTGCGCCTTAAGGACACCACCGGAAAAAATAATCAAAAATTATCAGCAGATCAGCTCGAAGATTTACACAACCAGGCAAAAGGCCTGTTAAGCGAAATGAGCCAAATAAATATGAACAAGGTCCCCAAGAGTGTCCAGGACACTATGGCTTCAGAAAAGAAAAGTCTGGAAAGAATCATCGACAAATATCAAGATCTGGCCAAACAAAAGAACTAGCGCAGTCAAGCGGTACACCTCATACCGTTCGAACCGGGCTTATAAAAGTATCGTGCAACCATCCTTCGACAAGTCAGGGATGAACGAAGCGTCTATATTTCAGCACCTGGCTGCACTGGATAGTCAGCCGCTGATAAGCAATTCCAGAGAACTGATCCCTCCTGACTTTAAAAGTACCAATATTTATTGGGTGAATATTAATGAGAAATTGACAGGAACAGTATCAGAAATCGGAATCTGACCCACGGTTTTTGCCAGCTCTGTCAGGTTTTTAGCCGGAATACCAAATTCTGAAGCTCGAATGATAACAGGCTGAGTGCTGGCTACCGACAATACTTTTCCGCTTTTTACCACATTGACTGAAAATTCCAATTCTTGTGTATGGCCAAACAGAGTTACTTTAGCCGGAACAGTTAGCTGTTGGATCACTAAGTCAGAAGCTAATAATGAGTTGGAAATTTCTGCTGAAACCTTAGCGCTGGGAAATAAATCCGATTGGAAGAATAGCTTATTCAAGCGTTCATTTCTTATTCCAATTCCAGTGTCAATGCCAGAGATTGGAATATCCAGAGTTAACTGACCGGCTTCACTAATGCTGCCAGTCAGAGAGGATATTGTCGCTGGCTCAATAACATACTGTAACTTCACCGTAGCGAATGAGACTCTTGATATGTCTCGGTTTAGTTCAAATTGCGCCGCTTTACTCAGTCCACAAGCAGTGAACAGTAGTAGGAATATAAGAAATTTCTTCATCTTTTTTCCCTTAAAATCACGCGATAAGCCAACTCAAACTCAGCTGTCACTATGTTGTCTCCGGGCCAGGTCAGATTAACTTCCACGAATGATGCGGTGAACTACTCGTCCCTGAATGGAGTGTTTACAGTTCTCAGGACACTCATGAGCACGGCTAATTTAAGAGCCCATCAAGGTGTCCAAATGCCTGAAAAGAAAACGAAACCGTACATTGCTGAGCTCAAAGTATCCGCATTAAAGTTGGTCGTTGAGTTAGGCAAACCGGTGACAGAAACCGCCACAGAGCCTGGAAATTAATATTAGCACCTTACATACCCGGATAGCCAAGTACTCTTTACGGAACCATTTGCCATCTGCCTGGCAGCCAGGAATCAGGGCTCTGTCTTCACAGTCATTAGTGACAAGATGGGAGCCATCGTGATTGAATCGGCCTGAGTAGGATAGACCCCGCTTTCTGACTCAGTATCGTCGCTTGGCTGCCACCTCCCTGGCATGGCGTATGGGGCCATACTGTGCGCACAGCTGAAGGAATCTTCCGAAGCTAACGGCTGGGGCTTGCCGGAATGGGCAGCAACCTCTGGCAGTAGTGGTTTATTATCAACAACATCATCGACGGTGGAGGCAGTTATTTCAGGATTGTCAGTGCTTGTCGTTTTAATCTGAGCATCCGGCTTCGGGGAGAACAGAGACTTAATGGGGATAGGACGTACATGGAACTGAAAGATGCCGTCCAGCATACGAATGTGACAGGTGTTCGCATCGGAAAAGAATACAGAAACCTCTTTGAGATCCTTGACTGACCTACCGGCAAAACAGTGATAAGAGCCATTTCTACGGGCTTGTAACAAAATAGCAGGCTTGCTGAATCTGCTGCCGTAAAGCCTCAATTCAAAAGCTGCGCCGACAGTTTGCTCCGATATGATGGGATGGCTCTGCATACTCTTCTTCCTTTGAGCTGGTTATTTATCTGATGTCGATTGTTAAACCGTCGCGACTGCGTTGTGGACAGTAGCTTTGACAGATTTCCAAAGAAAAAGTTCATCGTTTTATCTCAACTGGATACCCCATGCTTTTAGTAGGGGAGGAATGTTGACTTGCCTGCCAGGGCAAACCAACACTGTTTTTTTGGCGCTTACGCACCGAACCAGGCTTTCACCAGTAAAGTTCACCTCGACGGGGTCGCGTAGACAATATTAAGCAGGCGGTTTCTTGATAGCAGCAATGTGATTAACCCTCAATACACTGTTTACCCACTATCCATAGCGCTTGGGACTGGTCAAGCATCCCAAGGTAACTATGCATTTGCCTCTAACGTAGCCACTGGAAGTGGCTTAGTCTGGTCACTTACATCCCTGAATCCAGCGCGCGTCGAAGGCGGCGTCCTTTGGTACCATTTGGCATGCGCGATTTTTCAGAAACAAACATACAAAACAAATCCTACTGGCACTACAATAATGAGAACAGGAATTGCCAACGCCAATCCAACTGCGCCTATTGAAATCAAAGCACCCATTGCAACGGCTGGAATAGTTACCAGCGACGACCCGACAATTGCTATTCCGGCAATAGAAAAGCCAATTACAGCAACAACAGAAGAGAAAGCTAGCATGGCAGTCGATATAATCGGGCAGTCATAGAAACGACATTCATAGTGATAGCCTTCGCTAACAAAATTAAAATTAGATTCGTCAGATTTAGAGAAAGTACATAATGAAAGCAATACTATAAGAGACAATATTTTAATAACATAATTTACTTTTTTCATTTCTTTGGATGCAGATCTGTGCATTGATATTTCGATGCTGACCAAACTCGACATCCTACCCGCCGTGAACGACGGGGATTCCTACAGCCAGAGGGTCATGCCCGACCGCAGTGTATCCTTAACCCAATACCGGGACACACCTTATTCGACAGTCTGCTCTACCTTTCGGATTGTCCGGGCGACCCCGTTAAGAAACACAAGCAGAGAGCGGAAAGTATTTTACCTTTCATGTCAGGTAGCGTAATCGCTAAAAACGCCTGACAGACTGCAAAATAGCACAAGGGGTTTGCTTTGCAAGCCGAGCTTACATCCCCGTCCTCAAGAGGGTGTCGCAAAGCACGAGGTTTTACGCTCATTCGATAATATTCAAAAAATTTCAGTAAAAAGCGCTTTTTTGTGTTTCCTCTGCAGGCTATAACCCACGCTTCTTCAACTCTGTCTCTATCAGCTTCCTGATTTCACCATGACATGCCTCAGGAGCTAACGCTACTGAAGATGCTTCAATATCAGCACCCTGTTCAAGAAGACGTTTAACGATTTCAATATGCCCGGCTTTAATCGCCATCAGTATCGGGGTTTCGCCCTCATTCGTTTTGTGATTTATTTGGACATCAGGTCTGACGAGTAACTTTTCCACTATTTCAGCGTGACCATAATGACAGGCACTGTGTAATGGTATTGCACCATCTTGTCTGGGTAGATTGGTACGGATGCCCGGTTGATCTAACAACTTATGCACGACATTTGTATGATTCATGGCTATAGCCAAAGTCAGGGCAACCTGGCCAAAATGATCTTGCTGATTGAAAAAGCCTGGTTCTATGTCTGCGACCTCTGTGGCTTTAACCATCACTTTTTCAGCCACTTCACTGGGTCCAAATGCAACAGCCAGTAGCAACTGATTGAACTTATGAGGGTTACGATGATTTATGGGTAAAAGCCTGGCTTCCGGAATTTCCGCTAACAGGGTTTCAAGACGCCTGTGTCCTGAGTTGTTGCTGGCTGATGAAACGTTTGTGAATTCCTTGATGGAAAATACGGTATCCGTTGACTCGTTTGGAATGGCCATGCCGGATGACAAGATTTGACTGGTGTTTAAAGATTCGGCTATGCATTTAGCAGCGAAGAAGTCCCGTTCCTTTTTAAATAACTGCTTATAGTTACGAATATTTTGATCCCTGATTTCAAATCCTTCGGAAGTCACTTGCAGAGATAGGATATGCATGCCGGTCCGGAGATGAAAAAGACGGCTGCCCCCGCCTTCCCGAGTCGTTTCTGCGATCTTGTTTAATAATAAGCACAACCCGGATTCGGTAAGCCCAATTGGGTACGAGGGAGTTGAATGTAAGACCGGGGTATTGCCATCAGCCGCCGAGACAATCCATTGTGCAGTCTTCTCTGTATTTTGCTCAGGCACTTCTTCCTGCAACGTTGTTCTACCCGGTGCCTGAAAAGCCAGTAACGATTCACAAAAAGGCCGCAGTTTTAATAAAAAGAGCGTTTGATGATCCTGTGTGGCAGGATCGGCTTTAAACATCTGCTGGGCGTCCAGAATAGCATCCGCCAGATGATCATAGTGCTTATCCCAAAATACCCAGCCCAGTGCCGGATCCTGACTTACAGTGCTCAAAAGTTCATCATATTCCTCTGTACACCCCAACTGCTCGTACAGTACGTAGCTTGAGGCAAGACCATAGCAACAACCGTCACTAAAATCATAAAGTCTTGCCTTATCTTCACCATCAAACCGGGTCGACAGTGACATCAGATTCATGACCAAAAACGGTAATCTTTTCTGCGGCTCTGATTTCGATTGCTCAATTTTCTGCGCTCTGGTTAACAGAAGCTCTCCATGACCAATCAGGTGGAGCAAAGGCCGTAATATAGTTTGCGTTACCCGACTGAGCAAAGATGTGGATTGAGTGAATGCTGCAAACAGCATGTGCAGAAAAGTTTGGCCGTCGGTACTTTGGACTGCCCGGTGCTTAAAACGCCCTGAATCCAAGTCCTGCTGCCGGGGCATTTGATCAGATTGAACCTGATCAGTCGGCAGGCGCGGTCCCGTTTTCATAGCTATCCCTGAGTCACAGTAATGACCGATTTATCGGCTCTGGGCGAAGTAAATCAACGGATGAAAAATTAACCGACAGGAGCTGGACTACATGACCGACGAAGAGACTGATGATAACCGGGCTAATGAAAACGGGTCCGCACCGTTTCTTCCTGAAGAGTGAAACGCTGGAATTTTCAGGGCAAAGCTGAACCACCAGCCACAGGCCAAGGCTCATTTCCACCAGACCCTATTCGGGCGATAGTGTTTTAACCATTCATCAGTTGATTTTTCCGGGTTTACGGGTATACGGCAATGTATATGCATTACATAGGAGTTGGAAAGCACGATTAATATAAATCACTGAATCAACAGGCATAAACTGACAAGCTGCTCTCAGATACCGGAAATATGGCCGATATAAGCCACATCCCCTGCAAAACAGAGTGTTTTTAAGGTGTAACAGACCGGAAGAGACTATGAATAAAGCAGCTGAACCGATTGATAACGTTATCCCAGAAGAGAGTAATAGCCCTTACCCGGGTTTATCAGATAAAATGACCCGTGCTGAGCTTAGTCAGAGACTCAAGGATGCCGTAGCTAAGGATCAAACTGAGCTGCTGGAATCCCTTTTCTGCTTCATGCTGGTCAATGAATACACACCCGAACAAATAAATCAGGAGCTGGATTATATTCGCGCTAATAATCCGGCCATCCAGGACTCACTCATTCGCTGGAGTGAAGAGCCAAAAGGGAAAAAGAAGCTAAGGATTGCCGGCAAGGCTGCTTTTATTGGGGTCGTAATTCATTACAGTAACAAAAGTTTTGTTCCTGCCATTAAAGCCATAGAGCAATTCAACGCCTTCGGGGATGCCCCCCATGAATTTGCCGAGGCCATTGATGAGCTTGAAATACGCTCCTGGCTGGGCCTACTGAACCATGAACTTGAAAATCAGGTCCCGCTTAAAAACATCATGCGTCAACTTGAAGCCCTGAGGCTGAAGCACATCTGGTCAAAAGATCTGGCAGTTTTTGCCATTCCTGTAACCACGGCTTTTTTCCGTGAGCAGGCTAATGAAAAGCTACTTGATGGTGATTTTACCGGAACGTATCGCGATCTGGAGCAAGCCCTGAGACTACCTGAAAGTGACAAGTCAGCGACCTACCAGGCCTATGCGGATTGTATTGTCCGACAAGTGAATGATCCTTTGTTTCGTTCAAGAGCCATCATTGCCGATCTTGAAAAGCTCAGCGCCAAGATGGAATACCTGCATGATGTCGATTTCTGGACACCCGAGCTGGACATCGGGCGCTTTCATCTCAAGAATATGATGGGTGAGATTTAACGCTCTGACTTTAGAAGTCCACCAGGCTCTGAAGTATTATCAGAATCATTTGGTAACCCATTCCAGCGTTTAGATAGAGCGATTGATGCACTTCGCAGCGGCAAAAACGTCATTCTGGTGGATGACGAAAACCGGGAAAATGAAGGGGACCTGATTTTTGCAGCAAAAGCCCCTCACAGTAAAACAGATGGCCCTGTTGATCCATGAATGCAGTGGTATTGTCTGCCTGTGCTTAAATTCTATTCAGTGAGCCGTATCCATCAACGCCTGAACACGGTTATCGCCGACACCAAAAGCCAATATTCTGCTAAGTTCGGTGAGAGATCGACCACTGCTCTCTCTGAGCCGATTGAAAAATAATTGAATAGCTTTCTGACTTTTCTGACTGCCAGCACTGCCTTCAATGATCTTCATGGCTCTGAAATAACCTTCAACATCCCTTGTCATCAAGAAGGTATCTTTGCCCAATGCCCTCAGCGCATAGGGACCAGTATTCCCGCCCAGACGACTGCCATGCTTTTTCAGGTAGGCCCAGAGACCAATGATATTATCTTCAGGCCAGACTGCGACAAACTCTGCAAAGCTGCCTTCTCTCTGTCGTACATCATGGATCATCAGGGCGTTTTCCCGAATGCTCCAGACCTTCTTGAGATGACGAATAATTTTGGGATCAGTCGCTTTTCGCTCCAGCATGTCGTCAGGCATCATCAGCAGCTTTTCAATATCAAAACTCCAGAAAACCTCCTCGAAGTCAGGCCATTTCTGTTCCACCACTTTCCAGACAAAGCCACTCTGAAAAACCTTGCGGGTAAGTTCTGCAAGGAAGCGATCGTCCGGAATGCTTTGTAATTGGTCACTGGAGAGAGGTTTTACCAGCAAAGATTCAACAGCTGCTTCTCCTCCTTTGCGTTCACAGGCACGTTCAAAAATGATGTCATAGCGTTCTGGCTTCATGACCACTCGATACCTCCAACAGCGATTTGCCGGAAAGTGTATACAGTGCTCAAAAAAAATTGAACATTGATACTTAGTGATAAAATGTGTATTACATACAGGCTCCCTTGTCATAAACCTGACCAAAAGGTCAATAACAGTAGAACAAGACATGACCATTCAATCATTTCACCCACCCAAACGAACCCTGATGGGCCCCGGTCCCTCAGACGTGTACCCTCGAATTACAGAAGCCCTGTCCCGCCCCACCATCGGTCATCTTGACCCTGAATTTGTTCGCATGATGGATGAGGTCAAGGAACTGCTTCAGTATGCCTTCAGAACCCGCAATGCCCTGACACTGCCTATCTCGGCACCCGGTTCCGCTGGTATGGAGGCCTGCTTTGTCAACCTGATCGAGCCAGGTGACAAGGTAGTGGTATGCATCAACGGTGTCTTTGGTGGCCGTATGAAAGAGAACGTTGAGCGGGCTGGCGGCGAACCCGTAATTGTTCAGGGTGAATGGGGTCGTGCTGTTGATGTGGCTAAAGTTGAAAAAACTCTGCTGGCTCATCCGGACAGCAAAATTCTGGCCTTCGTTCATGCAGAAACCTCTACCGGTGCCCGCTCTGATGCAGAAGCACTCTGTCGTCTGGCCAAAGAGCATAACTGCCTGACCATCGTTGATGCCGTCACGTCACTGGGTGGATCTGAACTGGAAGTGGATGCCTGGGGGATCGATGCTATCTACTCAGGCACCCAGAAATGTCTTTCCTGTGTGCCGGGTATTTCTCCGGTAAGCTTCAGTGAAAAAGCCGTAGAGAAAATTGCCAGCCGCAAACACAAGGTCCAGAGCTGGTTCCTGGATATGAACCTGATTATGGGTTACTGGGGCAAAGGAGCCAAGCGGGCTTATCACCATACCGCACCTGTGAACGCGATGTATGCCCTTCACGAGGCACTGGTTATTCTGCAGGAAGAAGGTATCGAAAACGCCTGGGGCCGCCATAAGCTTCACCATCAAGCTCTGGCCGCCGGTCTGGAAGCTATGGGGCTGGAACTGGTTGTTCCTGAAAATGAACGTCTGAGCCAGCTTAATGCGGTTAGGATTCCTGATGGTATCGACGACGCACAAGTGAGAAGTGACTTGCTGTCAAAGTACAACCTGGAGATCGGTGCAGGCCTCGGCGATCTGACTGGAAAGGTCTGGCGGATTGGCCTGATGGGCTGCAGCGCCGACCAGACCCATGTTCTGAGCTGCCTGGGTGCCCTGCAGGCAGTACTGGGTTCTGATAAAAACGGGGCGGCCGCCGCTCTCGCGTTTTATCGCTCACAGAACTGATGGCACGGGTCTCCTTCATCCGGTGAGGGAGACCTGAATTTTTAATAAGAAAATTCTCAACAGTACATCGAGCCTAAAAAAATCATTCTGCTAATATCGAAGAAACGAATTCATTAGGGTATGAAGCATGTACAAACTGATGGCAATTATTCTAGTGGCTCTGGTTGCGATCGTCGGCCTGTCCCGGCATTTTGAAATGTCCATTGGACAGGATTATGCCTATGTGAAAGCGGACTATCCCCGCTTTGCCGACAAAGCCTGGTTTGACTTTGAGGTGGGAAAAAGAGGTGGACTCGAAGGCGTATACGATAACGTTAAAGAAAAAATAAAGCAGTAATCATACTTTATTCGTCTACGCTGATCGTCGTTACTGCGCTTTCGGACCGCACGCCTTCCATTGGATAGCAAGTCTACCCGCAGTAGCCGGTATCACGCTCACTCTGTCTTACATCCAGACTACCTACTTTGGTTGCGGTTGTCTGAACATCAGTGTGTAACTGCTTGCAAATCAGATCGACTTTACCTGCAAGCAGAGTCTCTTTCGTGCTGGCGGTTTTCGCAACAGCGTCAGGTGCCACCATCAAGGTGCTGGCCGGGGATTCGTCCCGGCAAGCTTGATGATTTCAAGCCAAATTCGTATCAGGCAGCTTGAAGATGCATGTCTCTGTTGGGTAGTGGGGGTTTATTGAAAACCAGAATTCCAGTTCGCAGCTCTCCAGGGATCTTCGAGTCATACGTACTGTAAAAATACTCTGACCAGACTTTACCGAATTAACTCAAACGAAGTGACATCGTTGACGCGACTGTGGCATTTTTTCAAGTTACGCCATATCTATGAATATTCTCTCAGATTTATATCAAATATTACTTAAGCCGACCACTCAGTTTCTATTTCTCCCTGTATCAAATGTACCTCGCTCTATCAGAATAATCCGGGATAAAATTTTTTAAACGTGCAGGTACGTTTACCAACTGTTAAAACTCCAAAAATTGTCATTTAAACTAATTGAGCTATTCTTAACTGCCATTCTCTAATATTTGATGAATATTAAATAGAGAGTTAACAATGAAAACAAACGTCAGTTTGATTATTTTATTCTTTCTCTGCTTGCTATCATCTTATTCAAATTCAAAAGAGTTACGCTTTAATTGGAAGCTGGAACAGAACGGGAATTCACTACTAAGTGGAACAACTGTAACATCCACCATGACCAGTCATAGCGATGCGGACACAGCAGGCGATCATTCATCAGTGTTAGATGACTGCACCCAATCCTGTAATGTTTGTACAGTGGATGATTATGTCATTTATGACATCATCTCTTCCACTCTGATGGTTTTTGATCAGAACAACCCTGGTTATATTATGCCGTCACCTTTTGATACTTTATTGGGGAATTTGCAAACTGGCAGTTGTTCTATTCAACATAGCTTTCGTACTCAATACATACTGAGAGGTCAAACGACAACAGCAGCATATGAAGCTGCTAAAGTGTTCTGTTGCGTGTTCTGTTTCCCTATATATTTGAAGTTCTGGGCAAAAAAAGTGCCCCATAGACCATACGATGAGTTGGACAGAATCAGAGTATTGAGAGCAGTAATACCCAAGGATTTACCAGAAGTTGTCATTGTTCAAAAATGCTCTTTATTTCATAGGGCTAGCAGTGATAGCCAAATATTTTCATCGCCAGGCACACTGGTTACAGACAGCAAGACTAAAATATTTGACCTTTTCCTGAATACTCCGGAAACACAAAAATGGATAATAGAGCATCTAAACCCATCGACCAACCAGAGGTTAGATTTGATAATACCTCAGTTATCCCATACAGCTGTGCCAGCTGTAATTCTTGTGCGAGAGCAAAACGACGTAAGTAACAGTGGAAGCCGGAAACCATCACATTTTATAACAGTAAATTTAACGAACGGAATTAAGGTAGAATACCACTTTAATCGAGTATCCGACGATGGTGTTCCAGTGTTGGCGATTGTGGCTAGCGCTCATGGTTATACGCTGACTCTCGCGGTTGATAATTACGATGTTATGGCTAACCAACCCCCTCCACATTATGCAGAATTAGATATCATAGCTAACCAACCCCCTCCACAATATTCAGAATTAACAGAATCCTGTCATTGTAACGGCGCATGTAATTGTGCTGCTCCAAGGGAAAATGACACCGATAATTCAGATAATCAGATTCATGTTATTAGTATTCTGAATCAACATCTTTTTTTCTCAAACAGCCAATAACAAGCCTTTAAATAAGTGCCTCTAACGGGTAGTGGGCATTTATCGGAAATTATCCTTAGAATCATTCAAAATCGAGTCAACTCTGTCTCGGTTGCTGTCTGTGACTTGAGCGCCTCTGTCAATGAGCTGTTGCAATGCTTCCTTGTCCTTAGCTCTGAGAGCATATTCAAGAAGGCTGGGACCTGGGTCGCGACCTGAATGACCTGCCGGTGCATTAATATCAGCAAAGCCATTAATAGCAGACGAGAGTAACAATTTAATAATTTCCGCCCTGACGGATGGATTTCTTTCATAATCGACTCCGTCAAAAGCTGTGTAACCGCGTCCGGTGCGAAGCTCAACTTTTGCCCCCGCATTGATCAGCATCCTGACCAGGCCTAAATGGTTTTTCTTTTTTGGGTAACTTTGATGTAAACCAAATACCATTGCGTAGTGAAGGGCGGTACGTCCATCGCGAGCAGTTGCATTCACATCGGCTCCGTTTTTAATCAGAGTTTCAAGTGCCAACTCATGGCCAGCATCAACAGCTATATGGATTGCCCTGTGACCGTTTTTATCTGGAATATCGAAACGGGCTCCATGCTCCATCAAAAGGGTAAACAAATCAGGACATTCAGGCTTTTGGGCAGCCAGATGCAGAGGTGTATAGCCACACTCGTTGCGGATGTTCAAACCAGCATTGAAGTCAAGTAATGTTCTCACCGTCTCCAGGTTATGATTGCTGACTGCGTAGTGCAGTGCTGCGTTGCCCTTTGTGTCTTGAACGTCAATATCTACATCAATGTCAGGTACTTCGTCGACACCAATACCTTCATCCGCTTCAATATCTTCATTGATGTCAGGATCCCCGGCCAGTAGTCTGGCTATATTTTGGTCGCCCTTTATCGCTGCAATGTGGAGGGCTGACATCTTCGCTTCCTGCCATGAGTGTTTCGAGCCCGGCTCTTCATGCTCCATCAGTTGCAGGGCGTGATCTATCTGGCCAGATATTACCGCATGAGCCACCGATGAAAATTCTAATGCCCGGCCAAAGTCTTCCTGACAGCTGGGGCATATTTTCCGGGAATGAAGATTCTGCTGGATGGCTGCAAGTTCCCTGCGGCAGGAACCATGAAAAAGATGGAGGTTGATTGACTTTACAAAAAAACCCGATGGAGCGTGTGCAACAACGACGTTGTGAGAGCCAAACACCCCCTTAGAGCAAAAGCCACACTCTTTAGAAACATCATCTTCAGTCAAATTGTTGATTTTTCTTGTATCGTCTTCAAAGAAACGATTCGATTCCAGTATCAATTGTTTCAAATTTGCCAGATTGAAGGTGTGAGAATTTATATCCATTATCAAATCCTTATTGTGTTTTAGATCAACGCCAAATAATAATGCCAGTTAATAGCAGACATGCTTTGTTCGGGAACTCATTGCTGCAGCTGTTAGAGCCTGTGCCATCAGGATGATTATTTCTTACACAGTGCATTAATAAATTCATCCCAACAGAACGTAAGACACAATAATTAGCCGAATGTTCATTTATTCATGCAATTTTATCTTCTGGAACATAGAGTCAGGGGTAGGATAGCCAACCGCACAACGAAAAAGTTTGAACAAAAATTCAATGTTCAGCTATTTGAGCGCATTGGCAAAAGACTTCAGCGGAATGGCCTCGACCACCGGATTCAGCCGGAAGCCGAAGCACTTCTGGAAAAAGCCCAGCCGCTTGACCAGAAACTTTTCAATAAAACGCAGACATGACAGATCAAAGTAGGCGCTCATCTGACCAAAGGCAACTACCTGACCATTCAGATCGTATCCCAAATAATGAGAGACCATCCGGGCACACATATTGGCTGGTTTACGACAGCCTGTTCTGGAAAGGATTACTTCTCCACAAAAGCTCTTTCGATAACATAGTGCCCCGGATTTCCACCACGGGCTTCCTTAAAGCCACGCTGATCCAGAATACGGCATAGATCCTTCAACATGGCAGGGCTGCCACAGAGCATGAAGCGATCATTTTCCAGATTGGGCTCTGGCAGATCGAGGTCCGCAAACAACTTGCCACTTGCAATCAAATCCGTCAGACGACCCTGGTTACGGAACGGTTCACGGGTAACCGTTGGGTAATATTTCAACTGTTTTTTAACCATTTCACCAAAGTATTCATTTTCTGGCAGTTCATTCTGAATCCGATCCTGATAAGCCAGCTCAGAAACATAGCGAACGCCATGGGTCAGAATCACATTGTCGAACTGCTCGTAGATTTCAAAATCCTTGATAATGCTCATGAAAGGAGCCAAACCGGTACCGGTGCTGAGCAGATAGAGATTCTTTCCAGGCAGTAGATGGTCAGCTACCAGAGTACCCACAGGCTTGGTGCCCACCAGAATGTCATCTCCCACTTCCAGCTTCTGCAGGTGTTGGGTGAGGGGGCCATCCTGTACCTTGATGGAGAAAAACTCCATCTCTTCTTCATAGTTGGCGCTGGCAATGCTGTA